>NZ_CFHJLR010000002.1:0-265328 GCF_984348125.1 Thalassolituus sp. | reverse complement strand
ACGAGCCTCAGATGAGGCTCGTTATATGATCCCAAAACTGTGGGACAGCAGTGGCTCAATGAGCGGCTTTTTTGTTTCAGCTATCACCAACAAGCGTGGCTTACTTACCACCCTTGAGGACGTGCTGAATACGCATCTGGGTTTCTGGCGTTGCCAGCAGATCAGTGAACGCATCCATCTCCGCTTTTACTGCAGTATTCAGACGCTCACGATGTCCTTCAGCACGCCCCAGCGCCTTGATTGCCTTCAGTGAACCCTGGTGATTCTTCAGAAGCTCAGCCGCAGTGGCCATCGCAGTCTCAAGGGCTTTGCCATCCTCAACTGCTGCATTCAGGAGGCCCCATTTCTCAGCTTCAGCGGCAGAGAAGAAGCGACCGGTAAGCAGCAGGTCTGCCGCGTTCTTAGGACCGATTGCTTCAGCCAGTATCACAGAAGAACCACCTTCTGCGGCAACACCAATTTTGGCAAACGGCAGGCTGTAGCGGATGCTCTTACCAGCGTAAGCCAGATCGGCATGCAACAGCAGGTTTGCGCCGATACCGACAGCAACGCCTTCCTGCGCAAGAATCAGCGGCTTCTCTAGGCCACCCAGGGTATCGAAAATACCGGCGACACCATCGCGTACACCTTCGAGATCACCGTCGGTCAGCAGGTCACGAAGATCATTGCCCGCTGTAAACTTGCCTTCTGCGCCCGTCATCACGATGACAGATACAGCATCATCGGCATCTGCTGATTGCAGCGCAGCAATGATGTCCTTATAGGTCTGAACACGAATTGCGTTCAGCACCTTAGGGCGATTGATCGAAATAACCGCGATGCGATCGTTAACCTGATACTCGATATCCTGATACATAAGAAACCCTGACAGAAAGACCTTAAAGAGACTGGATCATGGCAAAGGGTGCCCACAAGAGCAATGATCAAAGATAACATCGCAATGATCGAACGTGTGGATTACGTGATGCCCTTCGAAGGCGCCTGAATGTAAAGATAGTATGGGTATCCATACAGTATATTTTGGAGTTATCGAACAAAACTGGCACGCTTTACATTCGCGCTTGCGCGTTTTGCCGGTGGGTAGTACGGTAAACATTAAACGAATCAGCGGCTTACAAACTTGGTTTACAAGTTTATGTGCAAGCTCTCGCCGAAATAACAGGCGTGCGCGTTTTTCTGGAAAGGATATTTGAGTTATGGATGATTTCTCAATGCAGTCAATGTGTTATCCCGGAAACCTCTAAAAAGTGTCCCAGGATAAACGCGCACGCTCACTAATAACCAGTTAGCTGCATTAGAAGGGGGGAGGAATTGAATCAAGTTTTTAAATATCTTGACGAGAAAAATGCTCTATCTATTCTTCCTATTCCTGAAGGTGCTATAGGCGAAATCGAGAAGATGCTGGGAGCCGTGAATGATGGTAAGCGCGGAGGAGTTCCTGGCTGTATTGACGTTCTAATAAAAATCAACAAGAAGAATAGGCATAAAAAAAGACCATGGGGTAGGCTTGCTACGAAGAAGCAAGTAGATCTCGGGATAACATACAACTTTATATTTTTCGACGAACAGGAAGATTATAACGACTATTTCTATTCATATGAGGCATGGACTCACGGAACGCCTCAAGCTCCAATGATAATGCTGAGTTTCGACAGAATGAATGGGGCTGCGCCTAAAGGTACGCTGGAGACAAAACCGGGTCAGCGAGTTATATCACGCAGGGTGGTTTCAGTTCCACTTCAATGTTTGTTAAAAAACTGGGGTAATGTCGAAAGTGGGTACATGATCTATGAACACAATATTTCCGCTATGGATTATGTTGAACCTCAATTTAAATCTATAAGCTACATAGGCCTTACTTCGCGAAATTGGCAAACTCGATATAAAGAGCACCAAAGAGATGCTCTGACTGGTAGCGAGTTACTATTTCATACCTCACTGGCAAACGTGATTAAAGGTGGTATCAGCCAGCGAGGGATGGGCGCTCTGGAAATGGTAAGAGATGGAATGTGCTTACTATCTGAACTCCAGTATATAAATCTCACATACGAAGAGGCTATGGAGGTTGAGGAGAGAATGGTAGAGAGAACTTTACATCCAAGAGGCCTAAATATGATTCCTGGTGGGTATGCTGGTATGAAATATCTGCATAAGCTTGGCTATTTGGCGAAGGAACGATCGACGATAGATGATCGTGATTATGCAGCCGCGCAATATCTGCTAAAAGAGAACAGAGATGGAAAGGAAGCCCCTTGGGTATCTGAAAACTGGGCAAAAGACGAGTTTTATGAGCAAGTAATATTTAAACGAAGCAATACCCTAAATAGAGATCAGGTTCTATCTATTCGCAAGTATGGAAATGAGTGGGGGTTTGGCTCCGAACTTATTGCAAATTTGGTTGGTGCTAATATTAGGCAAGTTCGTGACGTGCTAAGTGGTAAATATTATTCTCGTGTACAGTAACAGTAGAGAAAAATGCAGCTAACAATGGCGGTCGAGAGGGACATACCTCCGCGGCGGTCAATTGTGTGCTTGAATAGCACACAATTGCCACCACTGCGGCATGCCCCTCACCGCTAGCGTTAGGTGAATTAAGTAGGGAATAATCGTGAGTGATTTTGAAGATAGTACTGAGTTTTTTGAACTTCTTTACAATGACGTTCGGTTTTGTGACGGGCTTGGAAAAGTGATGCTAGCAGCAGGTAAACTTGAAAGAACCCTACAATCTTATCTTAGTTCTAAAGGTATTGAACCAAAAAATAAGAGAGCGACTTTAGGCGTTTTGGTTAGGCTACTTAAAGAAAGCGGACTACTTACAAGTAATGGGAAAATGCACTTCGACGATTTACTGTTAAAGCGTAATTATTTAGCTCATAGCTTATATGATCTTTTCTCTGGCAACATAGAACAATCTATTTTACCCAGGGAGAATCTTGAAGAATCAGACGTGGAAATTTTTGCCGATAGAGCACACGGATTTGCAGGTGATTTACAGCACTTTATTCGTCTTGTTGATACCCGAATAGACATTGCCAGTGAAAAACATGAAGTCTTACTCTAAAGAGCGCTCACCTAACAATCAGTTGGTATTCTCACCTGAGGTGCTGAGACGGTTACACTTCACTCGTTTCTCGCTACGTTTCACCGCCCAACAACAAAAGCGTTAAAGGTCTAAGTAATTGATGATCAGTGAAATTATATTTTTATTCCTATTTTTGTTTGTTATTTTTGGGAATTTTTTCTGGTATTCAGCCAAGTTTTTCATTCGCAATAATGGTGGCGAATCAAATTTTTCTGGGTGAATTACAGGGACCTTAAAGAGCTTAAGTTACTAACCGCCTCCAAATACCCCGCGAAAGTTCAAAGCAAAGGTATACCTTTACGGCATCCCCTTTATGGTGTTAACGATGTTTATTGTGTTATTTATATTGATTAGTGGCGGTTTATAGCATTTGTAAGAAAAATATTTAACAAACGCACGCGCGTGTGGCTGAAGTGTCCACGAAAGTGGTAGCAGATCAGGTCCGGTGCTGCGGGCGTTAGCGCACCGAGTTACCTATGAAAAATTGTATTAAATACTTACAGCTCCCCGGATAAGGATAAATTAATGTCAGAATATAAGGGCTCCTGCCTGTGTGGTGCAGTGACTTTTTCGATCAAAGGGCAGTTCGACAGCTTTTACCTGTGCTATTGCTCGCATTGTCAGAAAGACAGCGGTTCAGCTCACGCCGCTAATCTGTTTTCTCAGTCGGCAGTAATGCATTGGGACAGTGGTCTCGATGTCGTGACGACCTTTAATCTTCCGGGCAGTCGTCACTCCAAAAGTTTCTGCAAGCACTGTGGTTCCGCCGTTCCGGGGAGCGAAATTCCGGGTGTGCTGATGGTGCCTGCAGGTAGCCTGGATTGCGAAATCGATATAAAACCGACAGCGCGTATTTTTACGTCACGCCAACATCGCTGGGTTAGTGATATTAACAGGACGCCTGAGTACGCGGAGTTACCTGACGACTCAGCAGACGAATAACTTCGCAGCAATCAGATACCCTGGTAACTGAGTTGAGATATTTTTCAGGGTTATCTAAGGTCTTGTAGTAAGATAGATCAGGCTACCCATCATCGTGAATAGTCATTTATCGTTAACGCCACGCTAGATTATGCGCTTAAGTTCAGGACTTGAGAGATTTGGGGCTAAGGTTCGCTGCCATAAAGAAGCCCCCGGACCCTAACAGGTGAGGGGGCTTTCTCGTTGTTATTGATTTACTTACTGAATCTGAACCTGTAGCGAGTATGTGCCCGTTCCAGGTTGAGCTGCCATCCACACATATACTTCGGTAGTCGCAGCCGGTACCGTGTAGGTAAGGGACGTGCTCATTTCGTTTTCACCAAAGTAATGTACAACCTGCTCGCTATTCTCTTCCAGCACCGTGCTGTCTGAGTCTGACAAGGCAACGTAAATAAGACTCGCTCCGTCATCGGTAACAGAAGCATTGATTGTGACGACGTCGCCTTCACTGACTGTGTACTTATAGTAGTCATCAGCGTCAGAGTTATCCGTATCCAGAGTCCCGTCTACGGTAGTGAACGACTCTGAAACAACCTGAGCAGTAGCCGGTGTATCGTTCGGTTCATCGTCAGTAATTTCCGTGGCAACAGGAGCGACCATGGTGAGTGTGAAGGCGGATCGGCTTGGTAGAGCAGGCGTCCAGACTTTGACCCATATCTCACTGATACTGGCGACGGTATATTCAAGTGTTTCATCGACACCATTGCCCTCGGTATCGGCACAGGCGAGCTTGTTGCCTGAACCATCAAAGAAGGCAATGTTGTAGTCTTTGTCATCCGGCACCGTCATCTCGGCAGTCAGCTCCTGACCCACGGAGACCGGCATGCGCCATACCGCGAGAGCATTATCGAAGGTGAGCTCTGTGTTGACTGTGGTTCGCGCCGCAGCATTAATGCGCGTGGTGCTCAGGCTGACGTTGCTGCAGTCTTCGAGAGAAGTTGCACCTGCTGATTCCGGAGCAACTACCGTATCGGATGAGTCTGCGTCGTCGCCAGCACAAGCGGCCAGCATCGAACTGGCGATAACAGGGAGGATAAGTTTGCGCATAGGAGTCCTTCAATACTGTCTGATTCTGAAGTTAGGGCGGTATCGATTACCGTCGACTATGACGATGTAGCACCGTTGAATCAGCTTAGTTGTTCAGTATTGGTTGGGAGGCGGAGAGGGTAGTTAGACAGGTTACAGATTGGCCTGATTGAAAATCAGACCAATCTGACGTGTTGTAGCTCAGACTTCGGCTGCCTTCTGGCGCTGGCTACGGCGAACCTTGATCTGTAGCTTCTTAGCTTCACCATAAGGCGATGTGCTGGCAGGCTTACCGCTGTGTGCAGACTTATTCAGCGCTGGCTTACCTGACTTACTTCCCGAGCCTGGCTTGCGGTGACCGCCTGAGCGCTTGTTGGCGTTACCCGAGTTTGCCTGCGACTGCTCTTTTGGCTTTTTAGGTTTCTTGGGCTTCTTGTTTTTAAGAGGCAGAATCTTGCGCGATTCAGGCAGAGGGTTCTGTGGTTTGAAGCCTTTCACTTCTTCGCGATCGATATGCTTCTGGATCAGTCGTTCGATATCCTGCAGCTGATCGATTTCATCTGCACTTACCAGGGATATGGCATGGCCTGTCATACCCGCACGGCCAGTACGACCAATACGGTGTACATAGTCGGCCGGTACATTCGGCAGGTCAAAATTTACGACCTGTGGAAGCTGGTGGATATCAATACCACGTGCGGCAATATCTGTGGCAATAAGCAGCGTGATTTTTCCATCTTTAAAGTCGGCCAGAGCTTTAGTGCGCTGATTCTGGCTTTTATTACCATGAATGGCAGCGGCTTTAATGCCGTCTTTTTCAAGCAGTCGAACCAGTTTATTAGCACCGTGCTTAGTGCGACTAAACACCAGCGCCTGCTCCCAGTTCTCGGTTCGGGTCAGGTGACTGAGTAAGCGGGTTTTCGCTGACTTATCGACCGGGTGTAGTTTGTGTTCAATCTGAGTATTAGTGGTGTTTTCTTTTGCCACACTGACTTCGGCTGGGTTATCCAGCAGGCCATGAGCAAGCTCACGGATTTCATCCGAGAAAGTCGCAGAAAACAGCAGGTTCTGGCGCTGTTTTGGCAGGATTTTCAGAACACGCTTAATGTCGTGAATAAAGCCCATATCGAGCATGCGGTCGGCTTCATCGAGCACAAGAATATCCAGCTCGTCGAACTTAATGGCGTTCTGGCTATGCAGATCGAGCAGACGCCCGGGCGTTGCGACCAATACCTCAGTACCGCTGCGCAGTTTCTGCATCTGCGGATTAATTTTTACTCCGCCAAATACAACGGTTGAACGTAGTTTCGTGTGCTTGCTGTACATCTCGGCATTTTCGAGAATCTGAGCAGCAAGTTCGCGGGTGGGGGTGAGTACCAGCGCTTTGCATCGATTACCGGACGCGCGAGGTTTATCGAGCAGCTTTTGCAGCACGGGCAGCGTAAAGGCGGCCGTTTTTCCTGTACCTGTCTGGGCCGAGGCCAGAAGATCGCCGCCTTGCAGAACAACAGGGATGGCTTTCGCCTGAATTGGCGATGGCTTGGTGTAGCCTTTTTCTTTCACGGCACGGGCAATCGGTTCGGCCAGCGCCAGATCATCAAATGTGATTTCAGTATTTGTATCAATAGTGTCGGACATAATATTCCAATAGATGCTGCCAGCCGCATACAGCCAGCAGCAATAAGTCGTCGCCCTTAATGGGCAGAAGCAGCAGTAGTCAGAACGAAATGTGTTCAGATCAGACTGAAGCCAGCGAATTGGCCGTTAGTTAGAAAGTGGCCGGGTGCGGCATTCAGATATTGTCAGGATCGGACGGGTGTCGATGAAGAAGCAATAAAGGATGTCGCGACAGGATCGGTCAAATCAGTGTCAACCCGATGCTGTCGCGGCGAACTATAGCAGATTGTTTCACTAATCCCTAAGGATCAGTGTGTAAGTATTACGACTATTTCAGCACGACCAACACCTGCCCCGGTGCCACGCCTTTACCCGCTTCTTTCAGAAGCTCGACCACGGTGCCGTCTTTATGGGCGGTGACTTCGATCTCCATCTTCATGGATTCAAGCACCAGTAGCGGCTGACCGGCTTTTACGGCCTGTCCGGGTTCCACCAGTACCTGCCAGACGTTGCCAGAGACGTGGCTTTCTACGGCAAACTCACCATCAAGCAGTTCGCGTTCGTCGTTTTCTTCGGCAACACCTATATCCGATTCAAAGCGCAGTAAGCCTTTGGCCTTCCAGTCTTCCAGCTCGGTCTGGAAGGCTTGTTGGCGATGCGTCTGGAATTCGCTGATGCCTGCGGCGTTATCACTCAGGAACCGCTCGTACTCATCGAGATTGAAGGTGTCTTCTTCAATACGAATCGGGTACTGCCCATGAGGGAAGTGTTCACGGATGTCCGTCAGTTCATCGTGGCTGACTTCGTAGAAGCGGATTTTATCGAAGAAGCGCAGTAACCAGGGCTTGGTAAATTCTTTGGTTTGTTTGTATCGGTTCCACATCTGCAATGTGCGACCGACAAACTGATAGCCACCGGGGCCTTCCATACCGTACACACACATGTAGGCACCACCGATACCGACGGAGTTTTCTGCCGTCCAGGTACGTGCTGGGTTGTACTTGGTTGTCACTAAGCGGTGACGAGGGTCAACGGGCGTGGCTACTGGTGCGCCGAGGTACACGTCACCTAAGCCCATGACCAGATAGCTGGCATCGAAGACGATTCTTTTTACATCGTCGATGGAGTCAAGACCATTAATACGACGGATAAATTCGATGTTATCCGGGCACCAGGGGGCATCGGCGCGTACAGACTTAACGTATTTATCAACCGCTTGCTGGCAGGCGATGTCATTCCAGGAAAGTGGCAGCCAGACGGTACGTGAGGGCACCTCAGCATTTTTCAGATCACCCAGCGCGTCTTCTTCGTTGATCAGAAGCTTGAGCAGATCACTCTGCTTTAATGTCAGGCTGTCATAGTGAATCTGCAGTGAACGAATGCCCGGTGTCATTTCGATAATTCCCGGTATTTCCCGACTTTGCAGAGATTCCATTAACGCATGTACACGGAAGCGCAAACGGATATCCAACTGCAGTGGGCCGTATTCAATCAGCAGATAATTATCACCGGCGGGGCGATAGACAACGCCGGTTGGATGACTTTCTGTATCAATGGTTTTTAGCACCGGTGAGTCAGGTAAATACTCACTTACTTCTGAATGTTGGTATTTAAGGGAGTCTAATTGCTTGAGCTGTTCATTACGAAGATTTACCGCTGTGTCGTGGCTTACCGGTGTAAAACGGATTTTATCCCCAGCTTTTAATTGTCCGAGTTTCCACAGGTCTGCCTGAATAACAGTGACAGGGCAGACGAAACCACCGAGGCTTGGGCCGTCAGGGCCGAGAATGACTGGCATGTCACCGGTAAAGTCCACGGCACCAATGGCGTAGGCATTATCGTGAATATTGGATGGGTGCAGACCCGCTTCACCGCCATCGTTTCGAGCCCATTCAGGTTTAGGGCCGATTAAGCGCACACCTGTGCGACTGGAATTAAAGTGAACCTCCCAATCGGCGGCAAAGAATTCATCAATATCACTCTGAGTGAAAAAATCGGGTGCGCCATGTGGGCCGTAGATAACACGCAATTGCCATTCATTGCCGATGGCAGGTAAGACATCTGCAGGCAATATATCGTCAGCTAATTTGACGTAGCTTGCAGACGTTGCTTCTTCAGTCAGATGTAATACATCACCCGGAAGCAGGGCGCGTCCGTTATGGCCGCCAAACTGCCCGAGCGTAAAGGTGGAGCGCGATCCTAAATAGCACGGACACTGAATGCCACCCGCCACCAGAAGATAAGCGCGTGCACCTGCCCCTGTGACTGTACCGCAATCAAGCTGGTCACCTTGCTTCACTTCAATGATCTGATTAAATGCGATACTGGATGTCGTATTATCTCGTGTCAGTTCGGCACTGGTTTCAGCGCCTGTCAGGATAATCTGCGTGGCTTTCTGGAAAACCAGCACTGGGCCTTTCAAGGTAATTTCAAGCCCTGCGCAGTCTTCGCTGTTGCCGAGCAGGCGGTTACCTAAGCGGAAGGAATATTCATCAAACGGACCTGATGGCGGAATACCCACATCCCAGTGGCCGATACGTCCGGGAACATCCTGTACCGTGGTTTGAGTGCCACCACTGATCACATCAATGGCTGGGTCGGAGAACAGCATTGTGTTCAGTTTTTGCGTCCAGACCAATCCAGCTTTTACTTCTTCGTCTTTTAGAATCGACTTCAGATAAAGCAGGTTGGTTTCGATGCCGTACAGTTCAGATTGATCGAGGGTCTCCGCTAACCCGGTCATCGCCTGTTTGCGGGTTTCTGCTGTGACAATGACTTTTGCCAGCATAGGGTCGAATAATGCCGGCACCTGTGTACCGCTTTCGATCCATGTATCGATTCTGGTACGCATTCCATCTGTAGTTGTGGCTTGCCAATCGACCCGGCTTAATAGACCAGCGCAGGGCTGGAAGTTTTTTACCGGATCTTCGGCATAGATTCGTGCCTGTATGCTGTGGCCTTTCGCAGAACGTTGTTCGTTTAAGGGTAACGTTTCGCCGGCGCCAAGCCGGATCATCCATTCCACTAAATCCACACCGAAGACTTCTTCGGTCACACCGTGCTCAACCTGTAAGCGGGTATTCACTTCGAGAAAGTAAAACGATTCGTTGCTTTCGTCGTAAATAAATTCCACCGTGCCAGCGCTGCGGTAATTTACGCTTTCACCTAAACGTTTCGCTGTCTCATGCAGGGCAGTGCGGACGGCCTCTGAAATACGGGGTGCCGGTGTTTCTTCAATGACTTTCTGGTTGCGTCGTTGCAATGAGCAGTCCCGCTCACCGAGTGCAGCGACCGTACCTTTGCCATCACCAAAAATCTGAACTTCAATATGGCGGGCGCGCTCAACAAATTTTTCCAGGAATACGCCATCGTTCGAGAAGTTATTGGCGCTGAGACGTTTTACCGAATCAAAGGCATTAATCAGTTCTGCTTCGGTGTAACAGAGCTGCATACCGATACCACCGCCACCGGCGGTGCTTTTCAGCATCAGTGGATAACCAATACGGTCAGCCTCTGCTTTGGCTTCGTTGATGTCGGTGAGTAGACCCGTACCGGGCAGCATGGGTACATCGGCTTGTTCGGCCAATGCGCGGGCGCTGTGTTTCAAACCGAAGTCGAGCATCTGTTGGCCGGTCGGCCCCAGAAATACCACATCCGCTTGCTCACAGGCATCCGAGAAGGTCGCGTTCTCACTTAAGAAACCGTAGCCAGGGTGAATGGCCTGAGCACCACTGTCTTTCGCAATGCCCAGAATTTTTTCCTGATTCAGGTAGGTGTCGGCGACACTGCCATCACCCAGTGAGTAGGATTCTTCCGCCTGCTGAACATGCAGCGAATGCTTGTCTGCTTCGTGGTAAATTACAACAGGGGTTACGCCAAGGTCATTCAGCGTGCGCATAATACGCACAGCAATGGCACCACGGTTGGCAATCAGTACTTTAGAAAACATAGTTACTCCCAGATCAGTACATCGACTGGTGTCGGGTTATAGCCGTTGCACGGGTTATTCAGTTGCGGGCAGTTCGAGATCAAAACCAGAATATTCATCTCCGCTTTCATCTCGACGTATTTACCCGCGCCTGAAATACCGTCTTCAAAGGTCAGGCCGCCTTCCGGAGTGACAGGCACGTTCATAAAGAAATTGATGTTGTGGGTGATGTCAGACTTGCTCAGGCCATATTCTTCATTTTCGTTAATGGCCAGCATCCAACTATCACGACAGGCGTGCATGCACTTTTTCTCAAGCGAGTAACGCACGGTGTTCGATTCTGTCGCACAGGCGCCACCCAGAGTGTCGTGACGACCACAGGTGTCTGCAGTAATGGTCAACATAGGGCGGTCTTCGTTGGATCGTAGAACAGTGCCCGCTGTCAGGTACACATTGCCCTGGCCTCGAATAGTATCCATAGCGCTGTAGCGTTCTGAAACGTCATCGGCGTTATAGAACAGGGTGTCGGCGGCCTGATTACCTTCGAGATCGAGAATGCGGAAGGTCTGGCCTTTTTCAATGCGGTGCAGAAAATAGTCACCCGCGGGAACGGTTTCACGGAATACCGCATCGGCTTCGTTGAATTGGCTTTCTTTAATCATGATGCGTCCTCCTTATTGGCCCATAAACTGGTAAATCGCGTTGTTTTTAAAACCGCGCTGGTTTTCAGGGCGGGAGTTCATACACTCATCATTGTCAGTGACGGGCTTGGCCTGAGCCAGTGCGTAATGTACCGGGCGCACCGGATACTCTTCAGCATTACTCAGTGGGTGAGGGCAGGTGTGCATGATGACTAAGGTGTCCATCTCGAAGCGCAGCACGATTTTATCGCCTGCTTTTGAACCTTCGCTGTACTGCATGTTGCCTTCGGCGTCGGTGCTGATTTTGCTGAATAAATTCAGGTTGGCGGCCATGTCTTTGCGGGTCAGGCCGTACTTGGCCAGTTCGACCAGAAAGGCGTCGTAGCCATTCTGTGTCCAGCCGTTCAGGGCTTCCTGATAGGTTTTCAGCGACCATTTCTTTTGCAGCATGTCTTTGTTCAGGTTGCCGCACACGGTATCGTGCCAGCCGCAGTCGTCTTCAACGATGGACGCAAAAATACGGCCCATGTCTGAATACAGGCAATGACCACGGGTCAGCTTAAAGGTGTGCTGACCTTTTAATGTGTCGGGCGCGTTGTATTTTTCCAGGAGGTTTTCCGGGTTGTAAAACAGCATGCCCAGATTCGCGCCGCCTTTAACATCGGTGAGCGTCAGCAGCGTGCCTTTTTTAACTCTCATGGACCAATGACAGCCACCACCGAGAGTATCTTCATAAATAGTATCGCCAGACTGAAATTCAGACATAAAAGACTCCTTGACGCGCAGAAACGTTGGGCGCGGAAATCATTGATAAAAAGAAATGGGGTTTTGTCATGGTGCGGGCTCCTGCAAGTTCACGGATTCATAAACGCTGCTCATTACGATGTGGGCAGTGCGTTGTCTGATCTCCCGGGCTTTTATCCCGCCGTGTAACCTGCCAGTACGCCGCTGGAGGTCGGTCACTCTCGGTCCAGTCGCTGGCTCTTTCCCTTAAGTTGATTGGGAGAGACCTGCCGGAACCCTAGTGCCCTTATTGTGGCAACGGCACATATTTACGTGCGCTGCCTTTAAATGCGTAAGTACATTCTGCTAAGCGATTGCTGTGCCAAATGCGTATATATAGTGATAACCCGCTGAGAGCGGGATTGCAAGTGCGGTTGTCCCGGCGAATTATCTGGAACTTGCACTCTTGGTGTGCCCGTTGCGGCACCTCGTGCTTTCTCTCGGTGCACACTCTGGTACGAGTTGATCACTCTTCTACCGCCTGCTAGTTCAGAATTCAGGCGTAGTATGCAAAGCGGACAAAAAATATCCAGGCCCCGAATTCCGTGCGTTTCAGCAAATTAAGAGGAAGGTTAGTTGCTCCTCTCAGGTGGTAAATGACGAAAAATGTCTAACCGTGGCACAACCAATGCAAGGTTCGATATTACGAAACGCAATTTCAGTAATACTAATAACCTTTGGGGAATACCTATGGCGATCAGAAAGAAGTTTATTGCAGGTGCGGTGTCTGTTGTGTGCGCAGGGTTGATGAGCGTTGCCAGTGCAGTGGCTGAGCCTCTCAAGATTGGTTACAGCGACTGGCCGGGCTGGGTAGCCTGGGAGATCGCGCTTGAGAAAGGCATGTTCGAAGAAGAGGGCGTAGACGTTCAGTTCGAATGGTTCGACTACGTGGCCAGTATGGATGCCTTCGCAGCAGGTCAGCTGGATGCAGTTTCGATGACAAACGGTGATGCGCTTGTGACTGGTTCAACCGGTGCGAAGAACGTTACCATTCTGATCAACGACTACAGCAATGGTAACGATATGGTCGTTGCCGCTGCGGGCATCAGTACGATTGAAGAATTGAAAGGCAAGAAGGTTGGCGTCGAAGTTGGCTTTGTTGGCCACCTGCTGCTGCTCAATGCTCTGGAAAAAGCCGGTATGACAGAAGCCGATGTTGAGCTGGTGAACGTGCCTACCAATGAAACTCCTCAGGTGTTGGCTTCAGGTCAGGTTGATGCGATCGTGGCATGGCAGCCAAGCTCAGGTCAGGCGCTGAATCTTGTGCCAGGTTCTAAGCGTATTTACTCCAGTGCTGACGAACCGGGCCTTATCTACGACGTTCTTGCAGTATCGCCACAGAGTCTTGCTGCTAACCGTGCTGACTGGCTGAAGGTTCTGAAAGTCTGGTATATGGCGGTTGATTACCTGAAAGACCCGGAAACCCGTGATGAAGCCATCAGCATTATGGCTGCTCGTGTGGGTATCCCACCTTCTGAGTACAAAGGCTTTATCGATGGCACCAAGATCTTGACGTTAGAAGAAGCGCTTCCTTTCATGAAGAAATCAGCAGGCTTCAAATCGTTGTACGGCTCCGGTGAAATCGCAGATGCCTTTAACCTGGCAAACGATGTATACGGCGATAAGCAGCCAGTCAATGAATACATCGATCCTTCACTGATGGAAGCTCTGTAGCCGTCGGGGCTCAGCATAGCCGGCGCTATTAAATTAGCGCTGGTTTTTCTCTACCGATATTCAACATGTCCTGAAGGGCAGGGGTTACTTTGGCTCTCTTCTGCTAATTGGACATAACCATGGGGATTGAAATGCAGCTTATTGCCGTTAACAGAAAACTCGACAGAGGACCACGCAGAGCCGTGACTCTGGCCAGTTTCGCCTTGCCTATTTTGATTTGGGCACTGGTCAGTTATGTTCCTTTTCTGTGGCATCCACAAGTCGAAATCACACAGTCGGGTTCCGTTAGTTACTTCAGTGAAGGCTTGCTGGTTGACCGGGAAGTGTTCGACCGTGAGTACGATAAAGCGAGCGAAAATGGCACTGCGCTCCCAGAGGGCAAGCCTGCAAACCCTGTGTATCTTCCTGCACCTCATGAAGTTGCCGCAGCGTTTGTCACCTCATTTACTACTGAGCCTAAACGTCGAAGTGAGAACTGGCTGCATGAAAGCTTGTGGAGCAGCATTCAGGTCATCTTCTGGGGTTTCGTGCTTTCTTCCATCATTGGTATACCTCTGGGAATCCTGGCGGGCACTTATGACTTCTTCTCTCGTTTATTTGAACCTTTTATTGAATTTTTCCGGTATCTGCCTGCGCCAGCGTTTGGTGCTCTGGCCGTAGCCGTATTGGGTATTTATCAGGCACCTAAGATTGCCATTATCTTTATCGGCACTTTTTTTCAGCAAGTCTTAGTCGTTGCGAATACCACGCGTAAGCTTGATCCGAGTTTGTTAGAGGCTGCTCAGACGCTGGGTGCCAAGAACAAGTCCATGCTGTTCCGTGTTGTGGTACCGGGCATTCTGCCTGATCTGTATCGCGACGTTCGTATTCTTTTGGGTTGGGCGTGGACTTATCTGATTGTTGCTGAGCTCATTGGTACCAGTTCAGGTATTACCTGGTTTATTACGCAGCAGGCGCGTTACAAGAACTTCGACAACGTGTTTGCTGCCATCATCATGATCGGGATTCTCGGTCTTACCATTGATTTGTTATTGGCATGGTTAGGGCGCCGCCTCTTTCCGTGGCAGAAAGAAACCAAATAAGCGGAGGTAACCATGACAGAGAAAGAATTACCCAGTTATCTCGACCAGTCGCCAGAGGTAAAAGACCGCTTCGACCGGCTTAAGCAGCGCCCGGTGACCATGGAGGTTAAAGGCCTGAATAAGCAGTTCGGTGAAGTAACTGCCTTAAAAGACATTAACCTAAAGATCCACAAGCGCGAGTTCGTTTGTGTGATTGGCCCTTCGGGCTGCGGTAAATCGACCCTGATACGGATTCTGGCTGGCCTCGAGCAGGCGAGCTCCGGGCAGGTGCTTCTTAACGGAGAAGCCGTGACAGAACCAGGCCCGGAACGCGGCATGGTATTTCAGGGCTATACGTTGTTTCCCTGGTTGACCGTAAAAAAGAACATTATGTTCGGGCTCCTTGAAAGCGGCTACGACAAAGGAACCGCAGAGTCAGAAGCCCGCGAGTGGATCAATCTTATTGGTTTAACCAAATTCGAAAACAGTTATCCGCATCAGTTGTCCGGTGGGATGAAGCAGCGCGTGGCGATTGCGCGCGCATTAGCGAACCGCCCGAAAGTACTGTTGATGGACGAGCCGTTTGGTGCACTGGATGCTCAGACGCGCGCGAAAATGCAGGCATATCTACTGGAAATCTGGAAGAACATCGACATTACTGTGTTCTTTATCACTCACGATCTCGATGAGGCTGTGTATCTGGCCGACCGAATTCTTGTGTTAAAGGCGAATCCCGGTGAAGTGCAGGAAGTTGTTGAGGTACCAGTGCCTCAACCACGTTCCCCTGATCAGTTTATGAACCCGGAATTCCTCGCCACTAAGCAGCATATTGAAGAGCTGATCCATCCGCCATCAGAGCAGGAAGAAGACGATGATCATCTCAACCTTGTACGCATGGTGCATGTTAATGACGACGTCGGGAGCGTCTTCTGATGTACCAACTCAGCCATATGACATGGGAAGAAGTCGCCTCGGCTGTCGAAGGCGGAACCGACACCGCCATTCTGCCCATAGGCGCCACTGAGCAGCATGGTCCCCACATGGGTTGTGGAATGGATACTGCGATTGCGCACCGGCTTTGTAGTGACGTTGCCAAACAATCCGATGTCATTCTGTTGCCGACTCTACCGTACGGGTGCTCAGTCGGACATTCCCAGCGCTGGCCAGGCACTTTGGCGTTAAATCCGAAGACATTAATCGATGTTATTTCAGATCTTGGCGACTGGGTAAAAAGCTCAGGCATCAGGCGCCTGGTGCTGGTCAACGGTCATGTGACTAACGAAGCCCCGCTGCGTTGTGCGCTGGAAATCCTTCGTGCGCGCCATGACGGTTTTATGGTGGCTTTAGTCAATACCGCACAGATTTCTGCACGGGTTAAAGGCGCACATTTTGCCGACGCCGACGACTGGCATGCCAACGATGCAGAAACTTCGTTGATGATGCATCTCTATCCGGAAATTGTACGCGAAAACAAATTAGCGGAAGCCGATGATGAAGACAGAACCGGGAACTGCCTGTTCAGCCATCCGGTAAACCGAACCAGTAAAAATGGCGTTACCGGCACGCCATCAATCGCCAGCGCGGAAAAGGGCGCTGAATTGTACCAATGGATGTGTGAAGATTTTTCTTCACTACTGCAACAGGCCGTTAAGGAAGAGGCCCCCCTTAATCACAGATACTACGAGTCTGTACTTAAGATTTAATCCTGCAAAGGACAAACCAATGATCGACGTAAAATCTGACAGTGAAATTAACCGCATTCAGGAAGAACTGCAGAAGAAAGGCGTGAAATACTGCATGGGAACCTATGTAGATATTCATGGTATTCCGAAAGGAAAAGTCGTTCCTATTTCCCATCTTCATCATATGGCCCACGGTTCTGAACTCTATACAGGCTATGCTCTGGATGGGTTAGGGCAGGCACCCAATGACGATGAAATTGCCTCTGTGCCTGATCTCGATCACATTATTCAATTGCCATGGCAGCCCGAGGTTGCCTGGATGCCAGCGGATAATACTCTGTATGGCGAGCCCTACATGCTCAATACTCGTGTGTTGCTGAAGTCCGTACTTGAACAGGCAAAAGACATGGGTTTTGGTATGAACCTTGGTATTGAGGCTGAAGTTTTTCTGCTCAAGAAAAATGAAGACGGTAGCCTGGTTCCGCAAGACCCCAACGATAAACTGAAGAAGCCCTGTTATGACACCCAGTCATTCCTGAGTAATTTCAGCTGGCTCGATCGGATGGCAACTTCGATTAATGACCTCGGATGGGGGCTTTACTCTTTTGACCACGAAGACGCCAACGGTCAGTTTGAATTCGATTTTAATTACGCCGATGCTGTTACCTCGTGCGATCGTTTTACCTTCCTGAAAATGATGGCGAAAGAGTACGCCAAGCAGGAAGGTCTGCTGGCGACCTTTATGCCGAAGCCGTTTTCAAATAAAACCGGTAACGGCGCGCACTTTAATATGTCGCTCTACGATTTAGACACCAAAGAAAATCTGTTCCAGTGCAAGCCCTCTGACGACCCTCATGGTCTTGGCTTAACCGAACTCGGTTATCAGTTTATTGCTGGTGTTCTGAAGCATGGCCCAGCATTGTGTGCTGTGTTTGCACCGACGGTGAATTCCTATAAGCGCCTCGTGCGTCAGGGAGATATGCCGTATTTCACCTGGGCGCCGGTATTTAATTCTTACGGTTCAAATAACCGTACTAACTCGGTACGTGTGCCTATGGGCGGCGGCCGCTGTGAATCTCGTAATGCCGATGGAGCGACAAACCCATATCTTGCGTGCGCTCTGGTACTGGCCGCAGGCCTTGAAGGTATACGTGAGAAGCTCGAACCGGGTAAGCCTCAGGAAACCAACCTCTACGAGCTCACCGAAGAAGAGCGTGAAGCGCGCGGTATCGGATTTTTACCACGCACATTAGATGAAGCGATCACAGCGTTTGAGAGTGATCCGTTCGTTGAAGAAGTGCTGGGTAAAGAATTACGTGCGGAGTTTATCCGCTACAAGCGCGAAGAATGGAATGAGTATCATCGTTCAGTGAGCGAATGGGAAATCGAACGCTACAGTCATTTATTCTGAGATTAACGGAGTAACTAGCATTGAATAAAAAGGAACCTCTCAGTCGCATCAGTATCTCTTTGCCCGAGTCTCTTCTCAGTGGGCTGGATGAAATGGTTGCACGACGCGGTTTTGACAGCCGCTCGCAGGCCATCTGCGACATGATTAATCGCGACATTAACGAGCATCGCTCGCAGTCCGGTGATGAGGTCATGACAGGGACGTTAAATCTGGTTTATAACCATTCGATACCGGGGTTACATAAAAAGCTTTATGACCTGCAGTACAAGTACATTGACGAGGTGATCAGCAATCTGAGTGTGAACCTCACTGATACCCACACACTGGCAGTGCTACTGGTACAGGGCCCGGCTGACCGACTTCGTATGATAGGCGATCAGATGATCAGCCTGCGGGGTGTCGCGCATGGTAAATTGTTACTGAATTCATATCTGATCCCGCCCATTCATCCATTACCTGAGTCTTAGGCTCAGATTGCCGCCTTTCGAAACGCCGCTTTTAAAGTCCCCACGCTGCGTAATCTCAATTCTACCGCTCCCTACATGCATTCAGGGATCTTCTCTAGCCTGTCCGATGTTCTGAAGTACTACAACCATCCATTGCAACGAGCCAACGACCATCTGGATATCTTACCGCTGGGTATGTTTCCACACGAATTACAACAACTTGAAGCCTTTCTGATGACTCTGGAAAGTGGTGTTGATATCGCCCCTGAATGGCTCAGACCACCGAACAAGCGATAGGCCTCGGACTCCAGCTGGTGGTGCTGGCGGTTCACAACAAGTTGTACGAGCCCGCAGCAACGTATTTTTTTCTCAGCGAGCATCCTTACTATAATTTCCCGCAATACCTGGGGTGGACAGAATTCACGCACCTGCACTTCGCTCTGGCGGCAGGTGTTTTTGAAGCAGCCTTTGGAATCATGCTGATGTTAGGCCTCGCGACACGCTATGTACTTCTTGTTGTCAGTATCTTCTTTGTTTCAACGGGTATTATTTCGGGGCTTGAAGAAGTGATGGGTCACTTGCCGATTTTCGGGGTCATCGCCGTCTTGTTTGTTGCCGGTGATCGGCGTTCTTCAGATACACAGCAGGGGCCGCTGCTCTCACCGAGCCCCGCTTAGAACTACTGGGGGCCTCAAGATCAGCTTATCGGGCTAGCTTTTCCGGGCTAGCCACATGCGTACAGCGCTCCAGCGGTTTACCACGAGTGACAGAAAAATCAGCGAGCAGCCGAAGAGTTGGCTGAGAGACATGGTTTCTCCGAACCAGAGCGCAGCGAAGGTCGCTGTCCAGACCGGTTCTACGATCATGATTACCGCGGCGTGCGAGGGCGTTGTCATACCCTGTGCATAGGTCTGCAGAAAAAAGCGCGCAGCCGTACCAACAGTGACACTCAGAAGGAGCCACCACCACATGTCTGCGGTCCAGGTATCCGGCCATTCTTCCACACCCGCTGACAGGGCGATAGCAACGATCCCCACAATCGATAGCTGAATAGCACTGAGTGCCAGCGCGGGCACGTGCGCCGCAGCCCTTCCGTTAAGGATAAAGGTCATTGATAGCAAAAGTGCAGCGGTGAAGAACAGCAGTTGGCTCAGTTCAGGTCTGAAACCATGCTGCAATGAGAGTAGCCCCATGCCTGCAAATGCCAGAGGCAGAGCAATCCAGCTGGCACGCGACATCGCATCACCGAAGAACAGCCAACTAATGAGCGGAACCAGAACAACGGCGAGGCTGGTAATAAAAGATCCTTCTCCGAGATGTGTGGCATAGAAGAGCCCCATGATCCAGGTACTCATAGCGATGCCGAACAGTATTCCTACGCCCGATGAGGCTTTCCATTGATGTTTGGTTAACTTCTTAAGCCCTGAATATCCGGGGATGGCCAAAAGCAAGCCCGCGAACAGGAAGCGAGTGCCGATAAACAACAGAGGAGGGAATCCGTCGAGTGCTTCTTTTGAAAACATCCAGCTGATCGCTGCAAGAACGGTCACGAGTAACAACATCATGTCGGCTTTGAAAACAACGGGGTTGGCGGAGGTGTGCGACACGAATATCACTTCTCAAAAACACGGATGGGGCGCGAGTATTCCACAGGCTGGCTCATTCGGACAGATGGGATTATGCCAATTCCCGAGCCTGACTTTCACAAATCAGAAACACTGCTACTATTTTTCATACAGGCCACCCGGACAAACATTATGCGTAAGAACTTACCCGTAACTGACAAGGAACGTACTTTCTCTGAAGATCAGAAGTTGATCTCCTCCACCGATCTGAAGGGCAAGATCGTTCACTGTAATGACGCCTTTGTTGAAGTTAGCGGGTATTCGCGCGAGGAGCTCATTGGCCAGCCTCATAATATTGTTCGCCATCCGGATATGCCCGTCGAAGCCTATGAATCGATGTGGAAGGAGCTGAAAGCAGGTTCACCCTGGATGGGGTTGGTGAAGAACCGTTGCAAAAACGGTGATTATTACTGGGTCAGCGCCTATGTCACTCCAGTCATAGAAGGTGGGGTTGCGGTCGGTTATGAGTCAGTGCGTACTGCACCTTCCCGGGATCAGATTGCCAGAGCTGAAGCCGCTTACCGTGGTCTGAATGATGGGTCGTGGCTCAGAAAGCAGCGCCTGAAGAAGATCCGACAGCAGATTACATTGCCTGTTGTTCTCCTTCTTATGATTTTTGCGGGCTTTCATATCAATGGTGTTAATGGAGCCATTGAGGGGGCGTCGTTTGGAGCGATTGGCGTGTTGCTCTTTTCTATCGCACGCCTGAAGCGCCGCTTGAGAGATCTGTCGGTTCAGTCTTCTGGTTTCTTTAACGATCCACTTGCTGCGCAGGTCTATCATAATCGCGATGATGCTGCTGGGCAGGTGGCGATGGCACTCACCAGTCAGAATGCACGCTTGGATACTATTCTCACCCGTATCGAAGATGCTGCTCAGGCCATGTCGGTAAAAACTGCTGAGGGATTGAGTAAGTCTATGAGTGCGCACGGCCAGATAGAAAAGCAGCAGGGTGAAAGCCAGCGTATTACTGAGGCGATGCGCGAAGTCAGTAATGCGATCGAAACAACGACCAAAAACATCCATGAAACGGCGGCTAACTCGGTTCAGGTTCAGACACTGGTTAAGTCAGGGACAGACCTGGCATCAAGTACCCACAAGGCCATTGAAGCCCTGAATGAGATCACTGAAAAAGTTACGGAGACGGTCCGGACCATTGAGTCAGAGACCTCACGGATTTCCGCCGCAGCTGGTGTCATTGAGGATATTGCTGAGCAAACTAATCTGCTTGCTCTTAATGCGGCAATTGAGTCGGCACGAGCCGGAGAGCAAGGCCGTGGATTTGCTGTTGTGGCCGATGAAGTACGGACTCTCGCTCAGAAAACTCAGGATACAACGAGCGATATCCACCGTGTGATTAACGATTTGTCGGTCAGCGTTTCTACTGCAGTCGACATGGCGGCAGGAGGTTCGGAGTCGGCAGCCGGTGGTTTGAGCAAAGTGAATGAAATGGAAGTGATGCTGAAGAGCATTTCATGCGCTGTGGATGATATCGCTACTGTATCGGACTCAATGGCCGAGTCGGCAGAGCGTCAGGCGGTGCTGACTAATGAAATGACGGAGCAGGTCGGAAATGTATCAGAGCTGGCTAAGGGCTCACTTAGCCAGTCTAACGAGGCCGCGTCGACGATGCAGGACATTGGGCGTCTCTCCACCGGTCTGCGCGAACTGGTTCAGCGCTTTCGCTGACAGGCACCGGATTATTCCGAAGATTAGTCGTTCTGAAGCTCAACCATCAGGTCGTCTGAGAGTGCTTCCAGGGCGTCACTGACGTCATCATGATCCAGGGTATCCGGTACACTGGCGCGAATTTCACTCCTGAACAGAGGAACTGCAGACATCTCTGCAGGTTCGCAACTGGTGCTCAGCTCGAGTACGTTTACGCCTATCTGCGCCAGGGCTTGAGATACCTCCCTGACAATGCCCGGGCGGTCATTCCCTACCACACTAAGGCTGACAATGTGAGTCGCCTTAGACGCGAGGGGAGTGGCCGGATTTTCAACCCGGACCAGAAGCCCGGAGCTGTCGAGGCTGGACAGAGCGGCAACTAACTTACTCTTGTGTTCACTATCGATACTGATGCGCAGGATTCCTGCGAATTTGCCTGCCATCTGAGCCATACGGCTTTCGAGCCAGTTGCCCTGATGATCGGCAATCACAGAAGACAACTTCTCTACAATCCCTGGTTTATCGTCAGCAATGACGGTCAGAACGAGAAAGTCAGGCATGCTTGATCCTTACGAATTATTTTTAGATCAGAAACGTTATCACAGGCTTATGAGGCTTCCTATTCTAATGCAGTAATTTATACCCTCAGGGATTTCGTCCAGCCTCTAATATGATACATTTATGCCCCAAACCCTTATGGGCATGGCAACAGGCCATGTCTGATCGACCTGACAGGAGATTTGATCTTGAAACCGGTAAAAGTAGGTATCTGCGGTTTAGGTACAGTAGGCGGTGGTACATTTAATGTACTGACTAATAATGCGAAAGATATTGCACGCCGTGCCGGTCGGGACATTATTATCGAGCAGGTTGCCATGCGTCATCCAAACCCGGCGGTGGAAATCGGCTCGGTTAAGACGACAGAAGATGTTGCCGACGTCATCAGCAATCCTGATATCGATATCGTGGTCGAACTGATTGGTGGCTACACCGTAGCAAAAGACGTAGTGATGGGCGCCATCGAAAACGGCAAGCATGTCGTCACTGCGAACAAGGCTCTGATCGCCGTTTACGGCTCTGAAATCTTTGCTGCTGCGGAAGCGAAAGGCGTGTCTGTGATGTACGAAGCCGCTGTCGCCGGTGGCATTCCGATCATCAAGGCCATTCGTGAAGGTCTGGCGGCAAACCATATTAACTGGCTTGCAGGTATCATTAACGGTACCGGTAACTTCATCCTGACCGAAATGCGTGACAAAGGCCGTGATTTTGCCGACGTACTGGCAGAGGCCCAGGCGCTGGGGTATGCCGAAGCTGATCCGACGTTTGACGTTGAAGGTATTGATGCTGCACACAAGCTAACCATTCTTGCGTCGATCGCTTATGGTATCCCGCTTCAGTTTGAGCATTGCTATACCGAAGGTATCAGCAAAGTGGCTCCAGAGGACGTTGAATACGCAGAAGAGCTGGGTTATCGCATCAAGCACCTCGGGATCAGCAGCCGCACCGAGAAGGGCATTGACCTGCGTGTGCATCCGACTCTGATCCCTGAGCACCGTCCGATTGCCAAAGTCGACGGCGTACTTAACGCTGTGACCGTAAATGGTGATGCCGTAGGCGATACCCTGTACGTAGGTGCTGGCGCAGGAGCTGGGCCGACTGCATCGGCGGTAGTTGCTGACATCATTGATCTGGCACGAACGCTGGAAGCACCGGCGTCGGCAAGTGTTAATCACCTGGCGTTCGATAGTGAAAGCATCGATAACCTGCGTGTACTGCCGATTGAACAGGTAGAAACTGCATACTATCTGCGTATTCAGGTTCAGGATCGCACCGGTGTACTGGCGAGCATCGCGACGACGCTCAGCGAGCACGACATCAACATAGAGGCTCTGATTCAGAAAGAGCCGCGCATGGAGAATGATCTGGCTCAGATCATTATCCTGACCCACAAAGTGGAAGAAGCGCGTATGAATGCTGCGATCGAGGCTGTTGAGAGCCTCGACAGTACACACGGTAAGATCACTCGCATCCGTGTTGAGCATCTCGACTGACCGCTGTAACACCGACGTATGCGACACAAAGCGGAGCCTCAGGGCTCCGTTTTTTGTCCTGTCTGACGGTCTTTACGGATAAAATAGAGGCGTTCTTATGTGTTTAGCATATTCTTAACCAGTAGTTATTCGTTCAGGACAGGGCTTATGTTGAGTCGAATCGTAGTTTCTCTGGCTTTTATGCTAGGAATGTCGTTCTCTGCGGTCGCAGAAGAAAAGGTCGTACGACTCGCTTCTCTGGAATGGGCGCCATACACCAGTGAGACACTCAAGAATCAAGGGGCGACTACAGAAGTAGTGCGTCGTGCCTTTGCAGCCATGGGATATGAGCTTCAGGTAATTTTTTACCCATGGGAGAGAGCCGTCAAAATGGGCAGCGATGGCAGTCACGGCCTGGATGGTTTCTTTCCGGAGTATTATCGTGAAGACGTTAATGAGGGCATCGTGTTTTCGGATCCGGTTGGATACGGGCCTCTTGGCCTTGCACAGAGGGTTGATATGGTAGTCGACTGGAAAAAGCTCGAAGATCTGACGCCATACACCATAGGTACCGTTCAGGGATATGCCAATACCATAGAGTTTGATGAACTGGTTATTGAACAGACCCTGAATGTCAGTGAAGCTATGACAGATGTTACCAATCTGATGAAACTGGTTTACGGCCGGGTCGATCTCTCGGTTATTGATCAACACGTATTCGCTTATTTACTGGCAACGAATCCTGAACTCAATGCAGTACAGGATCAGTTGTTGTTTCATCAAACGCTGCTGGAGATAAAGTCTCTCTACGTCTGTTTCAACGAAGGCAGTGCTGACCTTGCTGAAATCCTTAATCAAGGGCTCGCCAAAATTGACATACGAGCCATGCAGGACGAGATATTCTCTGATTATTACCTGAGCAAATGAATATCGTTTTTCCATTTATCAGGTGAATAGTGTAGTCTGCGCACATGTTTCCTCCTGCGCTGTTCTGCCATGAATCTTGATCGTATCGACCTTAACCTCCTCGTATATCTCGACGTACTGCTGCGCGAAGGCAGTGTCACCAAAGCTGCTCAACAGCTGGGTATTACTCAGCCTGCCATGAGTAATGGTTTGCGCCGACTCAGAGATCTGTTTGGTGATCCGCTGCTGGTGCGAACGTCTGATGGCATGACAGCAACAGAGCGTGCTCAGGAGCTACAGCCGGTGATCCGCAAAGCTTTGGGTGAGTTACAGATGGCCCTGCAGCCACAGGAAGAATTTGACGCCAGAATCAGTCACCGGGTGTTCCGGATTATGGTGAGTGACTATGCCGAGTCGACACTCGTTCCTGAACTGGTAAAGCGTCTCAGGACAGATGCGCCGGATGTTATTCTTGATGTACTGACCCCGTCTGACGTTACTTTTAAAGACGTTGAAGCAGGGAAGGTCGATATGGCGATTAACCGCTTTGATGAGATGCCTCAATCCTTTCACCAGATGGCTCTCTGGCAGGATGACTTCGTTTGTCTGGTGAATCCAGACCATCCCAATGTCGACCGATTTGATCTGGACGCTTACCTGTCCAGTAAGCATATCTGGGTAAGCAAAACCGGTATGGGCGCAGGGGTCGGTATCGATCCGGAAAAGGTCGTGCGTCTGGGCTGGGTGGACAATGCATTATCAAAGCTGGGGCAAAAGCGAAAAATATCTGTATTTACCCGTCACTATCAGATGCCAGCGCTACTTGCGCTCAATAATGATCTGGTTGCTACTTTGCCTCGAAAGGTAGCCGATATGCAGGCCGAATCAGCCTCTCTGCAGGTGAAAGAGCCTCCATTCAAGATCCCTCCGTTCGAGCTCAAGATGGCATGGTCCCCCTTACTACAGCATCATCAGGCACATCGCTGGTTACGGCGTACAATCGTTGATGTAGCGCAGTACTGTTAATTTGCTCCTCCTATCTGTTGATTGCTTGTAGTCTGCTTGTGGCGAATTGTCCGGATTTGTCACGCTGCTTGATTCACATCAAGCCAATGCCCTCCACTTAGGACACAATAGAACCTGCTGATAAGAGTATTAATTCGGGAGGGGCCCATGTCCATGATGTTCTGGGATTACCCGCAGTTGCCGGTTCAGTTTATGAATCGTGAACATGAGACCTTTGTGGGTCTCATGAATGATGCAGAGCAGGCGCTGACGATGGGGACCTTCTCGGTTCAGCACTTGAAACGGCTTGTACAGCATTGCCAGGAGCATTTCGCACACGAAGAGCGTGAGATGCAGAAGACGCACTTTCCAGGTTTCGAATTACACAAGAAACAGCACGATCGTGTGTTGCTGGAGATGACTGAGCTTCTCAAGGGATATGTCGCGGCTCAGGACATTGAGCCATTGCTCAGGTACCTGCAGGACATATTACCTGAATGGTTTACTCAGCACATTCACACACTGGATCAGGTGACGGCGCAATACCTCACTGCCGCCTATGCCAAATCAAACCGTCGGGCTAAATTGATCGGTTAACCAGGGTCATGCGCAAAGTATGGCTTTCGCCAGGCTCAAGCGATACTGCGGCGTCCATAACATCCGCGGACTCAACGCAGAACATGTTTTTCCAGGCGTCATTCTCAAACTGACTCAGGCGTGCTCCTTTATCAATCCACGGGTTCCAGACAATCGCAGTGCGGTTATTTCCGCTTAAAATCATGGTTGAGCCGGGAGATTTCAGGGTGAGATCGCGGCTCACCGCGTAAATCCGGTCGGTTTCTTCGACGAATGCAACAGGTCCGTTCTGCGTTTTGGTTACCCAGCCATCGAGGGCATCGATATATGACTCATCTTCAAGTCCGGCGATGCTGGTCTGGTTAATATCGGTCGTAGGGAAATAGGTATGCAAGGCCTGAGAGACTGTGACCTTTTTCTGCCTGGCAGTTGTTGTGAGAGCCAGTGTCAGCGCGGAAGCCGACATGGTTATCTCAAGTTTAAGTGAGGCCTCGCCGTTCCAGGCTGGGTGTGCGGGATTCTCAAGAGACAGGCTGAGTACAATGTCTGAGTCAGATTCAGCGACAGAGGTCAAGCTCCAGTCCTGAGAGCGGGCGAAGCCGTGTGCTGGTGCATTGTCACCGGTGATATGTGCTGCCACAGATGACGGATTCTTAGCAGCATCACCGAACCAGGGCCAGCAGATGGGGATTCCACCACGCAGAGAGGTGCCGGTTTTATATTCTGCAGCCTCGCTTAGCCAGAGCCACTCTTCGCTCTGGACGGCAAAGCGCAGCAGCTGTGCGCCTTGTATCGCCAGATCTGCACTGAAGTCGGTATGGCGAACCAGGATCACTGGCAGAGCATCGCGCATTTCTACCGACAGGTATTGAGTATCGCTCAGTTGCTCGCGCAGTGCGTTATACTTCTGCAGAGTCATAAGGCAGTTCCGAATCTGGGAATTTACGTCGATGATGACACAGTGCTGGTGGGATAAATAGTTGAATAAACAATTACTTAAAGACGCGTTACTGAGATCACTCGACGAAGAGATCAATGCCGCATTAGCGGCCGCAGGTGAGGCACATGCAACGGCCTCGCATGGCGAAAATAAGCCCGAGAACCAGTACGATACTCTGGCGCTGGAGGCGGCTTATCTCGCCCATGGGCAGTCTGAGAGAATTCTCCAACTGCAACAGGCCAGAATAAACCTGAGCCGCTGGGTCGCTCCGGATTTCAGTGAGTATGACTCGGTGCGGATGGGCGCCTGTGTGGTGCTTCTTTCTGAAAATGACGAGGAAAGAAGCATATTTATTGCCCCTGTCGGTGGTCGTGAGCTGGAATTTGAAGGTGAGAAAATACTGGTGGTCAATCAGGAAGCTCCTGTAACCCGACGCCTGTGTGGCTTACAGATTGGCGATGAAGTGGAGCTGACTCTGGGGGGGCGCAGCAGCCTCTGGGAACTGCTCGCTATTCATTAATTTTCCATTTCTCTCTTTTCTCTTCTCTGGTGTCGGTCTTGGCACGCCACCCCAAATAGTATGTCGCATTATTAGTGGTCAATGCAGGTCAATTGTCGTGTCTTACCGATTGAGTGCCTGCGCCAGAGCAAAGTGTCATAGACCTGTTATTCGCCGCTGTCATATATCTGCTCTTCGATTCATAAAAGAGCAGCTAAGGACAGTCTCATGCGAACGATCTCACCGTATAACACTAAACTCGATAAACATAATGCTTACTGGATGGCGCGTATTGCTGAGGCCGTGTACGAGTGCACTTCTGACTGTGATCAACTGCCTAATGAAGCCACGATTCTGGCTGGGCTCAAGCAAGATGATGATGGCTTTCGCTCTGTTATGGGAGTTGATAAAAACTCGGCGCAAGCGGCTCTCGTTGAACACGACGATTATCTGTGTATGGCGTTTCGCGGCACTAACGAGTTGGCTGACTGGCTTGATAATCTTAATGCGTTTTCTACACCGCAGCTCTTTGGCGAATTTCATCGTGGTTTCTGGTTGTGTTGCGAAGATGTCTGGGCGCCTATGTTTGCGCGTTGTCTCGAATTACAAGGTGAGAAAAAGCGACCCGTGTTTCTGACTGGGCATAGCTTGGGTGGTGCAATGGCAACCATTGCGGCCGCGCATTTTGTTCAGATGGATAAACCCTTCACCAGTGTATATACCTTTGGACAGCCGCGGGCGATGACGCGAGAGACAGCGCAGATTTTTAATATGGAGTGCAAGTCGCGTTTTTTCAGGTTCCATAACAACAACGACATCGTGACACGGGTGCCTGCCCGGGTGATGGGTTACAGCCATATCGGCAGTTATCTTTATATATCTGAAGAAAAAGAAATTTATCGCGAATCAGGTTTCTGGTTTCGTTTTCTTGATTATGTCGATGGCGCTCTCAGTGACCTGCGTGAAGCCGGTATCGACGGGATCAAAGATCACGATATGGGCGAATATCTCAAGGCCATTGAAGCCTGGGATATTCGCGATTAAGCATGGAGTTGCGCCTCAAGTACGGACGCTTCTCGGGCGTCAATAACGGAACTGAATCCAGCTTTCGACAACGGCTTTTAAGTCTTCAAGGCCACATCCTGACGTCAGCTCCATTGTGCTGAGCCCTGCATCTTCATCCAGGTCGTCGTCACTGTCCGCGGTAAGGCGGGTGACATTGACTTCTCCCTCGCTGAACATAACCTCAAATTTTGGCGTTGCCAGAAGCTTTTCGTTAAAGGTGCCACTTTCCAGATCATTAATCAGATCGAGCAGGGCAAACGTCATGTCCCGCTTGGGAATGATGTCGGTGTTCAGCCACAGGGCAGTGACTTCTTGCCCCATGTCCAGACGAACAACCAGTTCACCTGATTCGTCGTAACAGAACTCGTGATCCATCAGGCGTTGTCTTCTGCCAACGGCCAGCCGCCCAGGTCTTTGTAGCGGTTGACGATGTAGCAGAACAGTTCGGCGGTTTTGAAGGTATCGTACGCCGCGCTGTGGGCTTCATTGTTGTCGAACTCAATACCAGCGACTTTGCAGGATTTCGCCAGTACTGTCTGCCCCAGTGCGATTGCCGCAATGGAGGCCGTATCAAACGACGAGAAGGGATGAAACGGATCGCGTTTGATGTCGTTACGATCTATCGCTGCACGCAGAAAGCCGTGATCAAAGTGCGCGTTGTGACCCACCAGTACCGCTCGGTTACAGCCATAATGCTTTATTTCACGACGCACGGTCTGCAGCATGGGTGTGAGTGCATCAATTTCAAACTCAGCATCCCGCTCTGGATCGAATGGATCAATACCGGTGAAATCGAGCGCTTCCTGTTCGAGGTTAGCACCGTCGAATGGGTGAATGTTTGCACTCAGCGTTTCGTTCGGGTGAAGATAGCCATCGTCATCCATTTTCAGGGTGACCATAGCGATTTCGAGAAGGGCGTCGCTGTCGGCATTAAAACCACCAGTTTCTACGTCGACCACCACGGGTAAAAAACCGCGGAAGCGTTGCGCCATCAACGACTTTTCCTGTTTCTCTTCGATTGTCATGTCGGTCCTTAATTATCCGGTGATCAGTAGTCGAGTTTCCAGCGCAGGGTTTCGCCTGCACGAAGTGGAACGATGACGTCGTCACCGAAAGGCAGCTCGTGAGGAGCCTGCCAGTCCTTTTTAATTAATGTAATTTCATCAGAGTTACGCGGCAATCCATAGAAATCAGGACCGTAGTGGCTGGCGAAGCCTTCGAGCTTATCCAGAGCACCGAGGTCGTCGAAGATTTCTGCGTAGAGTTCGATCGCGGCATAGGCGGTGTAGCAGCCTGCGCAGCCACAGGCACTTTCTTTTGCGCCCTTAGCGTGAGGCGCGCTGTCGGTGCCAAGGAAGAACTTGCTGCTGCCGCTGACGACGGCATCCTGCAGCGCCTGCTGGTGAATGTTGCGCTTCAGAATAGGTAGGCAGTAATAGTGTGGTTTAATGCCACCTACCAGCATGTGATTACGGTTATACGCCAGATGCTGAACGGTAATGGTGGCTGCAACATTGTCGCCCTGGCATTTTACAAATTCAGCGGCATCCTTAGTCGTAATGTGCTCAACGACCATATTCAGATCAGGGTTGCGGCTGACGAGGGGCGACAGGATTTCATCAAGGAAGCGTTTTTCGCGATCAAAGATATCGACGTCACTGTGTGTTACCTCACCATGCACCAGCAACTTAATGTCATGCTCGGTCAGGGCATCAGCCAGCTCGTCGAGCTTGCCCAGATCGGTGACGCCGGAAGCTGAGTTTGTTGTCGCACCCGCTGGGTACAACTTAACTGCAACAATATGGCCAGCTTCTGCGGCTTCTTTAATCATCTCTGGCGTGGTGTTGTCGGTAAGGTACAACACCATCAGAGGATCAAAATTCAGCCCCTGTGGCACCTTCGACATGATGCGCTGACGGTAGTCGTGTGCCTGTTCGGCATTCATCACTGGCGGCTGCAGGTTTGGCATGATGATCGCCCGTTTCATGACCCGTGCGGTAGCCGGAACGGTGTACTGCAGGACAGGGCCATCGCGAAGATGCAGGTGCCAGTCATCAGGGCGGGTAATTGTAAGACGATCAGTCATGGTCTCGACCTTGTTCTAAACTTAGGTGGGAAGATAAGAATGGCCGTTATTGTACCGGATTCCGACCGGCATTCTTAGAGCTGACATTCAACTTTTGGAGAATCGGGCCGATAACTTAACTATGAGTATGACTGACAAGCAGGTTCAACAACGGTGAGACGCCTGACGAAGATGTTGCTGGCATGCGGAGCCCTGATGCTTCCGGTGTTCGCTTTGGGGCAGACGATGAAGTTTTCGGGCGGGCCGGAGGATACGCTCTGGATGCTAAGCGGCAATGTTTTTGAGTGTCGCTTTGAACAACCGATACCCGGCTACGGTACGGCTGTTTTCCGGCAACGAGCGGGTGAAGATGTAACCTTTATGCTGGAAACCCGCCGTAACCTGATGTCGACAACGCCTGCACGAGTGAGCATTGCACCGCCACCCTGGCAGCCTTCGACGCGCTCAGAGCCCCTGGGTCTGGTACCGATGCAGAAAGCATCGCCGGTTCTGACATTGGATTTTGGCCGATCGAATCAGTTTATGCATGCCTTGCGTGAGGGACGGATGCCCACCGTCAGTCATGAAACCTACTACGACAGTGGTCGCTTTATTCAGGTGCAGGTATCAGCGGTCGAGTTTGAGAAGGCCTTTCAGGACTATATTCTGTGTTCGTCGCAGCTATTGGATGTGAATTTCGATCAGGTGGAGCGATCGAAGGTTCTGTTCAAAAGCGGACAGGAGGCTCTGGCTCAGGACGATCTGGACAACCTCGACCGCATTATTTACTACATCAAGAATGATCCACGGATCAGTGCTGTGTATCTGGATGGTCATACCGATAACATCGGGCGTCGCTATGATAACCGTCAAATTTCCAAGCGACGTGTCGAAGCTGTAGAGCGCTATTTTTTGGTGAAAGGTATCGCGCCTGAAATTATTACCACGCGTTTTCATGGCAGCCGCTATCCCGTCGCTAACAATGCGACTGCTAAGGGTAGGGCAGAGAACCGCCGCGTCACCATTCGTCTCGAAATGGATAAAGATATGCCGTTGCCGGATGACCTTGTGTTCAAGTTGCCGGAGGACGCCTCGGTACTGCCTTCGATCAATCGCTCGGTCAGTGGGCGTTAGCTTGAACCGGCTTCAGTTCAAATCTGAATAGAACCCGGGCCAACGTCCCCTGAGAGTCGATAACAATGACTTCCTGCTCTCCGGGCTCGGTGAGCTTGATTCTGAATAAGCCGGAATCGTCGGCATCGGAGTGGTACACGCCATTGAGATACAGAGCTTTGTTCCCCATCCCTCCCAGGGTATTCAGTAGCAGTTCCTGAGTCTTTTTAAAGCTGGCGGGCATCAGTGTCTGCCCGTCTTCTATACCAATAATACGAAGCGGCGCAGTAGCTAATGAGGGTGGTTGGCAACTGGAGCGACCTACTGGAAGTTGTTCTGAGCGTCTGAGGTGCGGCGCTATCCAGGGTTCCAGGTTACCGGGCCAGACAGCGAGTGTTCTGGTTTCATATCCGGTTTCGCCATTGAGGTCAGTGCAGTCCATACCTAGCATCTGCCCATGACTGTCCAGCCTGATTGTGAGAATACCCGGAGCGGTGCCATCAGCATCCATATCGCGTAATGTCGGAGGTATCTGATCACGGATCAGAGTCGCGGTATGCGCCCGATGACAGTGGCCCGCCGGCGTTTCGCTGGCCAATTTTCCCGTTGGCCAGCATATGGTTTTGGTTGTCACATCCGCGGGTTGTGGAGGCCAGTCAGGGGAAGGGGCCAGGCGTTGCTGCAGGCGGAATAATAGTGGAAGAGCTGTGACGGCGCCGTATTGACCGGGGCTGGGCGTGCCGTCCGGGCGGCCAAACCAGACGACCATAGTGTATTGGGGCGTGACGCCCACCGCCCATGCATCACGGTAGCCGTAGCTGGTTCCAGTTTTCCAGGCCATCTGGGGGTGGCTACTCATCACTGCAGAACTACGAATGCGTCCCGGGCGAGGCTGGCGCAGCATGTTAAGAGTTACCCAGGAAGCTTCAGGGCTCAGTAGCCAGCGTTTATCCTGATGCGTCGCTTCGGGCTCGGGGGCCTGAGGGTTAATCAGCTTCAGGGGCTGTACCTCTCCGCCGTTTGCCAGACCTGAATACAGGGTCGCTAATTTCCAGGCGCTGAAACCACCACCTCCCAAAGCCAGTGCAAGACTGGGTTTTCCATCACCGGGAACAACATAGGGCGTTCCGGCATTTTCCAGTGATGCTGAGAAAGATGCCGGGCCCAACGCTTCAAGAACCTGTACTGCAGGTAAGTTGAGTGACTGCCGTAGCGCCGTGGTGGCGTCGACGGGCCCGCTGAACGAATGAGCGAAATTCTCTGGTTGATAGCTGCGTAGATGTCGCGGAACGTCCCGCAACAGGCTGGCACTGTGGATCAAACCCTGTTCCATGGCCAATCCATAAATAAAGGGTTTGAGCGTTGAACCGGGAGATCGTGTTGCCTGAATCATATCGACGTGGGCGAAGCGGCTGTTGTCGGTAAAGTCGGCGGAGCCGAGGTAGGCTTTCACGCTGCGTTCATGATTATCGACCAACAGAATTGCCGCGGATTGATGCTCAGGAAAACGCTGAATTTCTTCCGCCAGCAGTGCCTGTAATTCGTGTTGCAGTTCACCGTCCAGCGTTGTCTTGATGACTGCGTCATTGGGGTAATTGTCCACCAGTTGGCGACTTAACAGAGGCGCGAGCTGAGGTGTTGATAAAGGCAGAGCAATGATATTTTCAAGTTGAGCATAATGAAGTTGCTCCTGCGTGATCTGTCCTTGCAAAAAAAGACGCTGGAGAACTTTATCGCGGGCTGCTCTGGCTCGCTGCGGGTGACGATCGGGCCTCAGACGGGAAGGCGCCTGGGGCAGCACCGCCAGCAAGGCGCTCTCAGCCAGACTCAGCTGGTCGGCGGATTTACCAAGGTACATCTGGCTTGCCGCCGCGACCCCTTCAATCACACCGCCCATGGGGGCGTAATTCAGATAAAGTGTGAGAATTTCTTCTTTGCTGTAATGCCACTCCAGCTGTAAAGCTCTGAGCATTTGCTTAAATTTTCCACCGATGCTGCGATCGTGTGGAGACAGTCTTCGTGCGACCTGCATTGTAATCGTTGAACCACCGGAGACGATGCAGTCACACTGAGCATTCTGGATGGCTGCTCTTACCAGAGAGATCGGGTTAATACCCGGGTGATAATAAAACCAGCGATCTTCGTAACTGAGTAAGGTATTCAGATAATCGGGTGATACCTTATCCGGGGAGGTCGGGTAGCGCCACACTCCATTTTTATCGGGAAAGGCTCGTAAGATCTGATTATTTCTGTCGGTCACGACCTGAGTAAAGCCCTCGCCTGACGTTGCCGGGTCGGGTATTGGGAACAGCAGATCAAGAAGTAACGGAACGCCAATAAAAACAGCAAGAAAGAGGGAGACCCTCTTTCTTGCAGATAAATACAAGGCGTTTTTCGCTCTTCTTAACATCCTAGCGCGGCTGAACGACCAGCTCCTCAATGGTGCTGCCAACGGCGCGAACCTCCGGGTCGTACATGTCTTCAAGGAGCGGATTCGGGACTTTGTAAGTGCCCGGTGTCACTGCCCGTGCGATGTAATACATGCGCGCAGGACGCGTACCATAGTAGCGGCTACCACCGGTGCGAAGTGCCGCGACATAGCGGTCATCACGGAACTCTTCGTGAACCACGCCTGCACTCTGTAGGTGCTGACCAATCTTCTCACCATCGATAATAATGTCGGACAGTTTTGTACTGTCGGGCAGGTTCTGGTTTTCGATCTCCAGACCCGCGGGAAGAAGGTCGACCATCAGCAGGTCAGGGCGATACTTTTTCGAGTAAACCAGCAGCTCAACAATAACCATGTCTCCGGTATTCATGGTTAAAGTATTATCCGTACCGATTTTCTCTCCCTCCATGTTCCAGTAATTGCGGGTTACGCTGACATCGCCGGACGATTGTTTTTCCGGAGGCGTGGCCCCGTATCCTTGATAGGTCAGCGCCGCATAGAGATTTTTATCGCCGATATTGGTGAGGCTGAGGTCGGTAGCATCTTTTCCCCGTAATACTAGCCGTGTAGGCTCAGTGCCGGTCAGTGTCTGCTCTTTCCCGGCGCTCAGCAGCATCAGTTCCCACTTCTCGCCAGTGTGCTTCTGTTGTTCATCTGCCAGCTGCACGATGGCAATCTGCTCTTGCGTGCTCAGGTAGCGGCGGCTGCGTATCGCTTCTGCTACTTCGGACGTTAATTTAACAGGGCGGGCCTTATCCAGGTCGTATTTCCAGATCAGTCGGGCCTGTTGAGCTTTGTCGCGCAGTTCTGAGCCGTAATCACCGATGTATGGACGTATCGGCTGTTGTCTTTGAGATTGGTGGTAAAGCTCAGTTGCAAGGCGATTGTCTCCCTGTAGTTTTGCAGCGATTGCCAGATGCAACAGTGCCAGACCACCTGCATTCTCAGGCACGTAGGCCGCGGTCGTCCGGATATCCGCCAGTGACGCTATGTTGTGCTGCGCGAGAATAAAGTGTGCGAAGGCCTGATAGGTAAAGCGGTAAAGGTCGACGTCTTCGGCCCAGAGTTCGCGCAGCTGTGCCTTGTTACGCGAATATTCCCGAAGTCGAATCAATACTTTGCCCAAAACATCGTTATCAACCTGATAGCCCGCAGCCTGCACATCCGTCATAAACTGAGCAACGTAAGCCGCCAGCCAGTGCTGTTCGTCTGCATCTTCACGACGCCACAGACCAAATCCTCCATTTGGTTTCTGCCGTGTAGCGATGCGGGCAAGGCCACTGGCTATGGCATTGGCTCGGGTTAATTCACCGTCTATCGAGTCTTTCAGGCGCATGATCTGTTCGTCGCTTGCATAGAGCCATGGATAGGTTGAGCTGGTGGTTTGTTCGACGCAACCGTATGGGTAACGCAGCAGACGAGCCATGCGCTCTTCAGCATTCAGGTTTTCGGAGCTGCTTGCAGACACCGCGGCAACAATCGAATCACTCAGCCAGCCCGAGGATACGTCAGAGTTCATTGTCAGTAATGCGCCCGTTTCGAGTACATCGTATTCGCGGAAGGTCTGGGCCGGATACGGATATCGACTCTGAAGTCCCCACTCACGATCAATCACTATTTTGCCCTGATGCCAGACCTCTGTACGGAAGACAATGCGCCCGGCACCTGTTGCGGTGAAGGGGAAGAGCAGTGTAGAGCGCTGTTGTTCCTGCAACGAAAGTGTTTGCGTCAGTGCGTCGGCCTGCACCGGCCCCGAGGCTGACAGAGTGACCTCGAAATCGCTGCCTGCACCTGTCATATTCGTGATATCCAGTGCAACGCTGGATGTATCCCCAGCGCCGATAAATCTGGGCAGAGATAACTGTGTTACAACTGGCGCGGCCACCGTCACTTCTTTATCCGAGCTGCCGACTCTGCTCTCATCAAAGGCCAATGCCATCAGGCGAATCTGACCATTGAAGTCGGGCATGGAGACAGGGATAACGGCCTGTCCGTTTTCTACGTTTACCATGCCACTGAACAGGGAGATGATCTGAACCTCTGAACGTGCGAGACCACCACCGCGAGCCAGGTCTGCATCACCACCGTAGCGGATTTCTCCAGTGCGGTTATTGTTCAGGTCGATGAGCTTTCCGTACATGTCCTTTGCATCAACCGAGAAGCGGCGTGGGCCGAAGAAAAACTCGAAAGGCTCGGGTGTTTTAAAGCGGCTGATTGACAGAATGCCGCTATCGACGGCTGCCAGAGTCACCCAGGCGCGGCTCACTGGTTTCTCCGATGATATGTCGAGTGTGACCTGCTCTGTTTTCGCGGGCAGCCATTTCTCTGGTGTCTGAATTTCAATGTTCAGTCGTTCAGATTCTCTGTTGAGCGGCAGGTGAATCAATCCAACCGAGCGTGTAGGGGTGATTCTTTGTTGAGCGTCAGAGGGCTGTAAGTGGATGACTGACACATAGATGTCATGGCGCTGCCAGTCTTTGCTGACTGGAATATCCACCCAGCCGCCTTCTGCAGGAATATCGGCTTCCGTACGGAAGAGTAACTGGTCAGCTTCAATCAGCACCAGCGAGCGGCCGGCTGCGGGTGGTGTGATTTTCAGACGTGCGTTGTCACCGGCATTGTAACTTTCTTTATCGAAAGCGAGGCTGACCTGGTCCGGGCGTGCTGCCTGCTCCTGTGACCGCCAGTACCAGCGATGGCCAGCGTTAAAGTAAACGCGTGTACTCAGATTTGTATTGGTGTCGCGAATTTCGAGAAGGTATTCGCCCCACTGTACAGGTACCTGAACCGTCACCGGACCTTCACTATTGGTGGTTACTGGCAGACTCAGTTCGCGCACATTACGACGCTGCTCTTCGTAATGCCAGCCGCGGTTGTCGTCTCGCTTCCAGCGGGTTTCCAAAGTGATATTTGTCAGCGTCATCTCCAGTGATGTGCTGTCAACCAGTTCACCTTTACTGTTGGTGCTGATCAGTTCAAAGCTGGCGGGGGCGTTGGTGTTCGCTCTGTCTTTAAAAAGCGGGCGAATGCCGACAAGTTGCCCCTCTGGCACGATGCTTACGGTATGAGAGCGGACAACCGGGCGGCCTCCGCTTTCAAAAAGGCTGCCTGTGATTTTGAGGGCCAGTGGCACACGGGCCTCTTTCCAGGTGATTGCAGGGTGCAGTGTCAGCTCGCCCTTATCGCTTAATCTGGTTTCCCGCGCTGGCAGAGACTGAATCCAGTCGTCCTGCTTCGGATCTCCAAAATGGAATTCGGGCCATTGCTGAAATGGATGCGCCGTCGGACGTAAACTGAAATCGGCTTCAAAGTTGTTGCCGGCTGCCGGAGCGCCATACAGGTAGCTGCCGAGCACATCAATTTTTATCGGATCTTGTGTACTGAATACCGCGGATTTCTGATCGGGATTCCACTCCAGTTTCATGCGTTCTGGCATAAAATCTTCGACCTGAAAGTTATACCGGTGGGTGCTGCCATTCGGTTCTGTGACGTTAAAGCTCCACTGGCCCGTCGGGGCGTCGTCGGCCAGTGTCGTAGAAAATTCATAGACACCGGGAACCGTGCTGCGCCAGGTCACTTTATCGCTGCGGGTTCCATCAGGTCGGCGTAGGTAATAGGTCAGAAGACTGTCTGGTTGGGCTTTGCCATCGGCATCACGATAAAGCCCGTTGATGTATACGGTATCACCGCCGCGATAGAGATCTCGCGGGCCGTACATGAATAGTTCGGTGCTACGGTAAGGGCGGGTGCCCGAGTCGAAATCCGACATATCCAGTGAGGCACTGTTGAGGTGCATGAGGGTAACCGCGTCATCGTCACGTGCGATCAGGACGGTGTTGTAAAAATCTTTGCGCGGATGCTCAACGTATCCTTTACTACCGCTCGAAAGCCTGGTCACTTTCGGCTCCTGGCTGCGATAGCCACTCATCACAGTGAGTTCAACGTTGGTTTTGCTGGCTCCTGAGTTGAGGTCTCTGGTGAAGATTCCTATGTTCTTTCTGTATTCGCGAATATGCAGGCCGATATCGCTGACGGTAAACCAGGTGGTCGACAGCTTGGACTTGAATTGACCCGGTATCGTCATGACCGCGAGGTAGACTGCTTGTTGTTTTAGGGCATCAATCGATGCCAGCGGCAGATTCACTTTGCGCAGACGGTTTCTGTCACTCGTCAGAGCGATACGGCCATCGTAAACAAAGTCAGAGAACTCGTTCATATCCTCAAGTCGATAGATGTGCTCAAGGGCGTCAGATGATTTCCAGAGCAGCATCTGTCGCAGGGCTTCATTGTCATTGCGAACCCGGAAGAAACTGACGTTAACTTCGCTGGCGTTCATAACGTTGACAGGAAGACCAACGCTCAGGTCGGTGGTCAGGTAGTGGCCGTCGCTGGCAAACGTGGCTGACGGTGGCGCTGGGGGTAAGGTCACGCTGGCGCTATCTCCCTCCTTCAGGACAGTGCCGTTACGTGCTTTTAGGCCTTTGCTAACCATCACCTTGTAGGTGCGCTCGGGCTCTGGATCCGCGAGGTAAAGGGTCAGGCCGTCATCAGAGAGAATCCAGGCGGGCGTTTCTCCGCTGATGTGTACGTAATTCTGAAAAGGCTGATTGCTGCTCAGCGGCGCTGAAAAGCGAATGCCTACCGTCATTCCACCGTCGTAACTGGTTTCGTTTACTGAGGCGATTGTCAGTGGGATATCAGCGTACATCGCATCGTTGATCGGGGGAGGCGTGCTGGCGCTCTGTGTTTCTTTAACAACAGATGTTTGTGACGGCGCGCTTTCGGTTTTAGTACTTTCTGAACCAGAGCTTGCGCCTTCCTCTGGTTGGCAGCCGGCCTGGAAGGTACTGAATACAGCAAGAGAAAGCAGAAAGGCGGTTGAGCGCGCAAGTGAAGCCTTGCGGTGCGAGCAACGGTGTTTGGCGAACGGCCTGGTAAATATCTTAAGCATCCCTGATCCCTTGTTATTGATCGAGCAGCCGGAAGGAGACTGCTATGACATCGCGATTCTCCGATTGTACTCATAATTCTTTTCAATCGTGAGATTTCTGGAGGCGTTACTTCGGCGGCCTGCTGGCGTTATTGCTCACAATCAGTACAATATGCCCCCTTGAATTTTTGCCCCGGCGCTGTCACCACCCTGTACCAAAGTACGGGCAGACAGGTAGAAGCGTCGTTTATCTCTGGAGAAGCGCATGTCAGACATCAAGAAAGTCGTACTGGCGTATTCCGGTGGTCTCGATACCTCCGTAATCGCTAAGTGGCTGCAAACGGAATACAACTGTGAAGTCGTTACTTTTACCGCTGACCTGGGTCAGGGTGAAGAAGTAGAACCAGCTCGTGCGAAAGCCGAAGCTCTGGGCATCAAAGAAATCTACATCGACGACCTGCGTGAAGAGTTTGCCCGCGACTTCGTTTTCCCGATGTTCCGCGCTAACACCATCTATGAAGGTGAATACCTGCTGGGTACTTCTATTGCACGTCCTCTGATTTCTAAGCGTCTGATCGAGATCGCGAACGAAACAGGTGCTGACGCGATTGCTCACGGTGCGACCGGTAAAGGTAATGACCAGGTACGTTTCGAGCTGGGTGCTTACGCACTGAAGCCAGGCGTTAAAGTGATCGCGCCATGGCGTGAGTGGGATCTGAACTCCCGTGAAAAGCTGATGGCTTACTGTGATGAGCACAACATCCACGTAGAGAAGAAGAAAGGTAAGAAGTCTCCATACTCTATGGATGCCAACCTGCTACACATTTCTTACGAAGGTGATCTGATCGAAGATCCATGGGCAGAGCCAGAAGAAGACATGTGGCTGTGGTCTGTATCCCCTGAGAATGCGCCAGACGAAGCAACTTACCTGAACATCACTTTCAAGAACGGTGACCCGGTGGCTATCGATGGTGTCGACAAGTCTCCTGCGACCATCATGGAAGAGCTGAACAAGCTGGCAGGCGCTAACGGTATTGGCCGTGTCGACATCGTTGAAAACCGCTATGTCGGTATGAAAGCTCGTGGTTGTTACGAGACTCCGGCAGGTACTGTTTTGCTGAAAGCACACCGTGCGATCGAATCTATCACTCTGGACCGTGAAGCGGCTCACCTGAAAGATTCTCTGATGCCTAAGTACGCTGAGTTAATCTACAACGGTTACTGGTGGTCGCCAGAGCGTAAGATGCTGCAGGCTGCCATCGATGAGACTCAGTCCGTTGTAAATGGTGAAGTTCGCCTGAAGCTGTACAAAGGCAATGTGATTGTGGTTGGCCGTAAGTCTGACGACTCACTGTTTGACGAAGCAATCGCTACCTTCGAAGACGATGCAGGTGCGTACGATCAGAAAGACGCGGAAGGCTTTATTAAGCTGAACGCTTTGCGCCTGCGCACGGCTGCTAAGAAAGGTCGCGACCTGCTGTAAGCTTTTTGCAGTAAGAAACGTCCGGAAAAGAGAGGCGCTCATTGAGCGCCTTTTTTGTGTCTGTCAATCAGTGATCCGCGACCATATTCATAAACCATGAAGTCACCAGTTCAACCCGGTACGGACGTTGATCTGACTTTAACGATGAAATATAGATATCGTTGAGCAGAGGTTCGCTGTTTGCCTGCTCAAAAACGACCAGTCTCCCATCGTCGATGTGCTGCTGGACCCCATCGGGTATCTTCAGATCCGGCTGTGGGTGGCTGTATGGCAAGACATACAGGGAATTCGCTGGGAGTGGTTGATGCCGTCATGGGCAGATTCCTTTCTATTCGTTGACGGAAACTTACTGGTACAAACCAGATCTCAGGCATATATTGAAATCAGTCTTTTGAGTATTTAGGAGGTTGTATGCACTTTTCGCTAGTACCAGCGTTGCTGCTACTTCTGAATATCTCTCTTCCCGTTTCCGCTCTACCTTCCATAGATGGTGCTAAGAACTCCGGCATAGCGGATGCCGGCTCTGCTGCCCTGGTTGTAGAAAACCTCGCTGAAGCGCTGCTGAGCGCATGTGATAACGGCGCAGATGACGACGAAAAGTCCTCACTTTCAAGCCGCAAGCTATCGGGTGTTATCCTGCCTTCACAGGACGTTCCTTATGTTGTCTCTACGGCAGTTCATTCTCTTGGCCAGTATTCCTTCATACGGGCTCCTCCTTCGCTCTGATTCTTCAGACTATTCAATCAAATATTCAAGAATCAGTACGGCACGATAAGTTGCGGTGCCAGGAGATCGTATTATGAAAAAATTGACCCTATATCCTGTCCAGAAAATTGATGAGTTGGTTCAGCCTGCAGATTTTAAAGAGAAAACTCTGCTTAGCCCGGCGATGGATTTCTTTACTGATTTCCGGGAGATTGAGCCTATGGTTATTGAGGGACATGTTTCTGCACCTGAAGCTCGTAGCCTGATGATCCGGACACACGTCAGGTTGAAGATTGTGGTTGATGCCACCGGGCATTTTGTGGGTGTGGTCTCAGCAGTCGATCTGTCGGAGCAAAATATTATTGCTGAAGCTGCGGCTTCAGGCGTTCCCCGTGATGAAGTGCAGGTCAGTGATCTGATGACCAGAAAACAGGATCTGCTGGCGCTGAATATTCATGAGGTCAGTTCATCAACGATCGGTGACGTGATTGACTTTCTGCAGGACAATTATCAGCAACACTGCCTGGTGATTGATGAGGATACACATCAGATTCGGGGTGTTTTTTCGGCCAGCGATATTTCTCGTAAGCTGAGGTTGCCGGTGAATATTCAGGAACAGTCGAGCTTCAGTAAGGTCTTCTCTGCCGTATCCTGACCGGATTCTATCCGGGCAAAGCAAACTGCCGTGTGCTCTAGCGCCGGCAGTTTCTTCGTTGGTAGGTATTTATTCTGATGTAGCGAAGGGCAGGCGAGCCGTCTTTTTAGGTTGGGTCGGAAAGCCCAGGTATTCTCTCAGAACATCGTCGAATTTATTCCAGTAATAGGCTTCGTCGCCAACCGGAACCAACCAGGCCGCGACGGCTCGGCGGTATGAGCGGCTATTGACGATATCTGGCAGGGCTTTATTTATGGCCTGAATGGCTTTTTTACCCTGTTCAGAATTCGTGCAACCTACCGCGCCCAGAATAAAATTGCCGCGGGTTTCACTGATAGGTAAGAAGCGGAGCTGCCCTGCTTGTTCAGCCGAGTCTACATGGTGATTAAGAACAAACTCGTAATCGATGATGAAATCAAAGCGGCCCTCATTCAGCATAGTGAGAATTCCACGGGTTTCTGTAGATCCCGCGCGAGCATTAATTTCAATATTGTGTCGGTAGCGCCGCAGCATCCTGTCGAGCTTTTCTCCGTAAGTACGGCCGCTGATGTGCCCCATACTGGTCTTCTGCTCGCTGATTATCGATTCCAGCGATACGCTGCCATCTTCATGAACGGTTAAGCTCTCAGCGAATGCGTTGGTGGTGATGATACCGTGGGGGAGGTACATGGCATTGGGCACTGAGAGCAGGTAGTCATCGCTCAGTGGTGCCTCATGGATCATGGTCGCGAAGCATAGTGGATCGTAAGGCTTCCAGCTCGATGACAACCGACTCAGCGGCACATGAAGAGTGTCATGTCGGTAATGATCCAAAGCACCTTCAATCTGAGTTTGCAATTGATCACCAAAGCCTTGCTGGCCATCTGATCTGATGATGTAGAAAGGGGGCGCGTCGTTTTTTACCCAATTCAGATTCTCGGGGGCTGATTCTTCAGCATGAACGACAAAACAAAACATCCATATCAGCACGGTAACCGTGCATTTGACTAGGTGTTGCGACAACTTCCGTCTCATAGACCCCACTCACCAGACTTCTGCATCCTTTCAACTGAGGGTATGCCGGTTCACAAACCAGGTCAATCCTCACTGATGCACGGCACATTTGCACATTGGCAGTCATGATTGTGTCCGGTAACCTGAGACGCTTTCCTGATTCAAAACCAGAAGTTGCTAGTAATAGAAGTCGCTAAAAATAATACCGCTAACAATAATATAGGGGATGACTGTGTCTAAAGAGTGGGCTTTCTGCGGCATCGCAGAACTTCAGGCAGCGCTGGCTGCTGGAGAGGTTACCAGCCGAGGGTTGGTAGAATACTTCCGTGATCGCATTGAAAAGCTGAACCCAGCACTGAACGCCGTCGTGGCAACGAACTTTGATGATGCATTATCTCGTGCCGATGCTGCCGATGAAGCGAGAGCAAAAGGCGAGTCATGGGGCCCTTTGCATGGTATCCCAATGACGATCAAAGATACCTTCGAAGTTGTCGGTATGCCTTGTACTGCGGGTTCCCGCTCTCTAGCCAAACATATACCAGCGGAAAATGCGTTTACCGTACAGCGCCTTGTCGACGCCGGTGCCATTCCTTTCGGTAAAACCAATGTGCCTTTGTTTGCAGGTGATCTGCAGAGCTTCAACAAGGTCTACGGCACCACAAACAACCCCCATGACACCAGTCGCACACCGGGCGGCTCATCCGGCGGTGCAGCGGCTGCGCTTGCTGCAGGACTTACCCCGATTGAACTGGGGTCTGATCTTGCGGGCTCTATCCGCACACCATCGCATTTCTGTGGAACCTACGGTCACAAGCCAACACATGGCATCATCGCCAGCCGCGGTCATATTCCTGGCCCACCAGGGATGCTTCTTGAACCAGACCTGTCGACCCCAGGGCCGATGACGCGTCATGCTGATGACCTGGATGTCATGCTCGATATTCTGGCAGCACCTGGTCCATTAATGGGTAATTCATGGTCACTGACACTGCCCGAGGCGCCTGAGAAAGACCTGAGTGGCTATAAGGTGCTGTTATGGACTCAGGATTCATTGAGCCCGATTGATGATGAGTTGCAGGCGGCCTACACAGCGTTGGCTGCACACCTGAAGTCTCAAGGTGTAGACGTTACCACAGGAGCGCCAGAAGGGATGTCGCTGGAGACCTTTGTCCCGACCTATATGAACCTGCTCGGTTCGGTGCTCAGTGGAACCCTGAAGCCTGCTCAACGCCGGGTGACGGCGGTGATTGGTAAGCTCGCCGGCAAGTTCGGTGCGAAGCTTAAACTCAGTGCTCATATCGATAAACTGCTGAAAGGGATGACACAGGTTCATGCTGACTGGCTGCAACAGCACGAGACGCGTCTGCGAATTGCGCAGAAAGCCGATAAGTTATTTGATCAGTACGATGTGATACTGACTCCTGTGGTTCATGTGCCTGCGTTCAAGCATCAACCAAGGCCTGCAATGCACAAGCGCAAACTCCACGTAAACGGTATGCCTGGCCCTTACACGGATATCTTTATGTGGATTGCTCCGGCAACATTAATGGGGTTACCCGCAACCAGCGCACCTGTGGGCTCAACAAAGAACGGCCTGCCGGTGAACGTGCAGATCCTTGGCCGCAAATATCATGATAAAACGACGATTAAATTTGCGTCTCTGTTAGAGAAATCATTCCGCGGTTTTGTTAAACCAGAAGGGTACTGACTTCTGTCTCAAGTGAACTCTGTGAGGGTACATGCTCGAACTGATACCTGACGGCCTGACCCTGACAGAGGCCCTGATACTTTTTGCTGCGTCATTCCTTGGCTCCTTTATAACGGCGGCTTTGGGAGTGGGTGGGGGCGCCTTTCTGATTACCGTGATGGCAAGCATCGTGCCGCCCATAGCTCTGGTGCCAGTGCACGGTGTGGTGCAACTGGGATCAAATGCGTCGCGCGCGTTCCTTTCCCGCCAGTACCTTGATCGCCCACGTCTGTTCTGGTTTGTCGCGGGCGCCATTATCGCTGTCGCCGGTGGTGTCTGGCTGGTCGGGCGCCTCGATGCCCAATTGATTCCTCTGTTTATCGCTTTGTTTGTTCTCTGGATTACCTGGCTACCGATGCCAAAAATTGGCCTTGGCCGAACCCGTGTGGGTTTAGCGATCGGGGGCTTTATTACGACATTGGCGAGCTTTCTCGTCGGTGCCTCCGGCCCACTTGTCTCGGCCTGGCTGAGCAAAGATGCCCACAATAAGTGGCATTACACTGCGCTTTTCTCAACCGCAATGAGCATTCAGCATCTGCTTAAAATCATCGTATTCGGCGCTATCGGCTTCGCATTCTCTGCCTGGATTCCGGTCATGGCGGGCATGATTGTTTTAGGTTATCTGGGGACAAAGTCAGGGCTTAAACTGCTCGGCAAACTGCCCGAAGCGCGTTTCAGACTGCTGTACCGCTGGTTTCTTAGTTTGCTGGCTGTGCGCTTGTTAGTTGCGTGGTGGTTGTCGCTTTCAGTAAGCTGACCTGACGGTCAGTAAAAGGTAAATAAGGCCTGAATGGCCGTTATCAGCAGCCTTCCCAAACTCTTTTCACCCAAACGGGTGAAGAAAGCCCGAATACCCTTCTGGTCTACTTCTTTCGTTGACAAAAATTAACGTTCGGGAGAGCAGAATGGAACTGAATAAATTAACACTGGCGGTACTTGCCGCGACTTCTATGACTCTGGTTGGCTGTGGTGGCGGTTCGTCATCTTCCAGTGATGATGAAACCGGTGACGACATCGTTACGCCTGATCCTCTTGCGGTGTATACCGATACAGCATGGTCTTTAGGTGCGGATGAGCTGGTTGGCCTTACTTACCCTCAGAATGCGACAAACGGTGACATGGTTGCGCTTAAGCGTTCGACCGGCTCTGACGACAGCATCTCCCACACCTTGATGGTAGCGCCTGCAGCAACAAAAGAATTTGTAGCAGTTGAGGGCGTAGCACTCGAAAAAGACTACTACCGTGATGTTCTGGCGTTGCCTGTGTCTGGTACTGTCGAAGGCGAAGAAATCGACACTGTTCTGATTGCGACTTGCGGATACGAAGAAGCCAGCGTAATTGAAGGTGGAGAAGCTCTTGATGGCGGCGAGGGCGGCGGAGCCAGCGCTCAAGCGGTTGCCATTGAAGAAGAAACTCAGACTCCAGCAAGCCTGGAGATCTATCTGGCCGGTACAGACATCAGCGCATCGCTGGATATTAACGATGAGACCAAGAGTAACTTCTTCCTGGTTGACTGCCATTCGCTCGGCGGTCTATCGGCATCTGACCTGAGTGACGAGGAAACGCCAGCCTATGAGATTGATTTCTTTATTACTGGTAAGGATAGCACTGGTGAAGTCGCAGTTTTTAAAGCCAGCCTGATTTACGATTATGAGAACAATGAAGTAACTGAAAGTGACTTTACTGTGTTGGATGCTGACGCTGGTATTATTGTGACGGCAGTTGAAGAAGATCCTGAAGATGATTTCCTGGTTGCCATGACTGTTGAGGACAACACCTATCTTTTGAGTGCGCTGGAATCGGAAGGCATTGAACTGAATAATGATGGTAATCCATTTACATCTGATACTGAAAATGGGGTAGTTATCCTGGACCTGGTATACAGCGGCGAAAGCTTACTTGCTGTTTCAGCAGATGCCGGTCTCGCCGGTGCGGACTTCAATGGAGGTGAGTACGTATTGCTGAGCGGTGGTGATTTCACCCGATGCGTTGATCAGCTGGCTGTAAACGGCACAACGGTGTGGTGCCACGACTCTACTGACGAAGGCAAGCTCATTGAGTTTACGGCACCAACAGTACCGCAGTCTGACGTAGTCGAGGAAACTCCGGAAGAGTCTCCAGTGAGAGCAGTGTCTCCTGCTGCCTCTTCTTACAAAGCAAGTAAAGAAGAAGCCGAGCAGATTAAGGCGGAACTCGAAGGCGCTGGTGCTGAAGTCGAAGTGAAATAATCACTGACATTACTCATTCTTACCACACTCTTTTAGCCCTCTTTTCAGGGGGCTTTTTTGTCCTTTGATAGAGGTCAAGCTATGAATCTTAAGTTTCATATTTCACCTGTTTAGGTGAAGTAGTCACCAGAGTAGTCGTTTACTATTGATTCGTGCTTAAAGGTATACTCGTTAGAGCATTTGGAAGCTGAAGGTAAGGCAGATCGCCCAGTGCCAGTGTCTGAACAATGATCAGGGGTATAATCCGGTAATAGAATCATGTAGGCCTCTTCGGGTGTCAGAAGCAAAGTGATGTTAAGGAGTAATCGCGTTGGCAGGACTTCTAAAGAAACTTAAAAATGAGTTTCTCCCTCCTATAAGTGAACACCCGTTGGCGGAAGACCTGCAGTGGGAAAGGCACAACCTTTTTATGGCGGAAGTCGGTTCCCGGATGGTTGGGTCGGTCATTGTGGCCTGTATTGTTGGCTTGATGTTTTATTCATCGGCGACAGCTAATGCGCTCCTCACCTGGTTCTCTGGTATTCTTTTTGTTGCTATCAACTCCTGGGTACTGATACGTTGGCATTATCGCTCAGACCATGAAAATCGTTCTTTAAGTTACGTCCGTACCTGGCATTGGGTAAACCTCTATCTCTCTGTGATATGGGGAATATTCTGGGCGCTGACCCCGTTTTTATTCTTTCCTGATGCCAGTCAGATTCAGATACTTTCTTTGCTGCTACTTGTGGTAGTTGCCTCATCGATGCCATCAGTCACTATGGGATGTTACCCTGATATTTATATTACATTTCTTACCCCTGTTTTTTTCAGTTTCAGTTGGCATCTTCTATCCGTGGACTTTGGTGGTGAAATACTGCCACTTATAATCGCGCCGCTCACCTGGATGATGTTGGTGCTGTTCAGTATCGTGATTCATCGAACCCATATGGAGTCCATTATTCTGCGCCTGGAGCATCGTAACGCCCAGGAGTTAGCGGATGAGCGGACAGCTGCGAAAACACGCTTTATTGCTGTCGCCAGCCACGACCTTCGTCAGCCAGTGCAGGCTGCTCGTTTATACGCAGAAGCCATGCTGTCCAATCCTGATATGCGCAGTCAGGAAACGTCTGAAAAGCTGGTAAGAAGCTTATCTTCTGCAAGTCATCTGCTGGACAGACTGCTGGATATTTCCAAGCTGGATGCTGGCGTACTGGAAGTAAATCGCCAGACGGTGCGTGTTCAGAAAGTATTAAATGAAATATCCGCCGTTCACTCGGTACATGCGATAGAAAAGGGAATTCAATTGCGTGTTCAGGGCGAACAATGCATTGTTTCTGCAGACAAAAGCATTCTGATTGAAATCCTCGATAATGTGATTGGTAATGCCGTCAGGTATACGGACCATGGAGAGGTAACCGTGTCGGCGCATGCTTCAGGGGGCACTGTCTGCCTGACAGTAAAAGATACTGGGCAGGGAATTCCAAAGGCTAAACAGGCCATTGTATTCGAAGAGTTTGTGCAGCTGGATTCTGGCCCGGAGACGGTTACCGGGAATGCCGGTATGGGGCTCGGGCTGCCGATTGTTAAGCGCCTGTGCGAATTACACGCCATTCCTTTTGAATTCGAGTCTGATGTAGGGGTGGGCACGTCTTTCCGGTTCTATTTACCCCGTGCATCTGATGATAGTGCGAATTCCACGGAAGATAGTACGATCAAAGATCAGTCACAGTTACGTATTCTGGTGATCGATGATGAACCTCAGATCACTGATTCTCTGTCTATGATTCTGGTCGCCGCCGGACATGACGTTGAAGTTGCTAATAACATGCAACAACTTAAGCAGGTGCTCAGATCGGGCCGTTTTATCCCTCAGCTGGTTCTCTCAGATGACAGGCTGCCGGGTAATCTTGCGTCCGGTGATATGATTGAAGAGGTTAATTCTCATCTGGGAAGACCCATCCCCGCGATCATTATGACTGGTAATACATCACCCGAGAGAATTCAGGCACTTAAAAGCAGCGGATATCCAATACTGTTCAAACCCGTAAGCAATACAGAAATCATGTCTGCTATTACGCAGTTAGATATTTCTTAAGGATAGCGCCAGGTAAAGAGTCTCCTGAGCTCAGAGCCCGAGTGACCTTGCTTTGTTAAGGCACTCGATACGACTGCTGACATTGAGTGTGTCGTACATAAGACGGACATGGGTTTTGATCGTGTTCGGGCTCAGAAATAACATGTCAGCAATTTCGCTATTGCTCATGCCTGACTTCATTAACGTAAGAATGGCTTGCTGCCGTGGCGATAGCGGGTTCTCGTTAATTGTCTTACCGGTTGGCGCATCACGGAACTCCGCCGGGTAGTAGCCCCCTTCGACGACGGCGATAATGGCTTCCTTTACTTCAGTTATGCTCTCGGACTTTCGTAAAAAGCCGCGAGCACCGGCCGCTTTAATCTCTGCCATATTGTGTGGCGTGAGATTACCAGAGCAGACCAGTACAGGTATCTCAAGACCATGCTGAGAAAGTATTTTCAGCATGTCTGTGCCCCCCATACCTTCCATTTCGAGGTCGAGAATAATCAGGTCAGGCTTTTCGGACTTCAGTTGTTCGAGAGCAGGGCGGGCGTCAGGGAAGACGCGGACGGTACAGTTGTGGCCAAAACCCTCGATAATATTCTTCAAGGCTTCAGCAAACATCTGATGATCATCGACAAGATAAAACAGCATCGGATTCTACAGCTGGAGTGCGTTTACGAAGATTACCACAACCTCAGGTAAGTCAGAGTGTCTTATGACGACCATTTCTGGCAAAGATCCATCCAGGCCTGTATACCTGCACTCTGATATTTCTGTTTATGTAATATCAGGTACAGTCGGCGATGAAGGTCACGCTCAGGTGTCTGGATACGTACCAGGCGTCCGCTTTGAAGTTCATCCTCCAGCGTCATTAAAGACAGGCAACCAACACCGAGGTTTTCCTGCACCGCGCGTTTAATTGCCTCCGTGTGCTGTAACTCCAGCGCAATATTCATCTCAGGAAGCAGGCCGCGCATTGCCCGATTAAACGCCTGCCGCGTACCTGAACCATTTTCACGAAGAATCCAGGACGCCGCCATCAGTTGCTGATCGGTGACTGTGTCAGAAGTGGCTAACTCATGTTCAGGGCTGCAGAATACTGTCAGCTCATCACTACGCCAGGGTTTTATATCCAGATGAGGGTGCTGAAATTCGCCCTCGATCATACCGACGTCCAGTTCAAAATTCAGAACGCGCTCGGCGATGTGTTCAGTATTCTCAACGTCCAGCGTAATCGGAGCATCCGGATGGAGGCTCATGTACTCCGCGACCATCTGCACAGCGAGATAATTGCCGATGGATAAGGTTGCCCCGATATTGAGTGGGCCGGCATCTGCATTGTTCAGAAGACTCTGCTCCAGATCATCGGCCATCCCCATCAGGCGTTCGGCTGCCGGGCGAAGTTGCTTACCGCGATCACTCAACTGCAGGCGTTTGCCAACCCGGTCGAACAAGAGTACGTCGAACTGGGTTTCCAAATCTTTCAGAGCACTGCTCGCCGCACTTTGGGACATGTTCAGTTCAGTCGCTGCGCGGGTCAGGTTGCCAGCTTGTGCGATCGCGAGGAAGACTTCGAGTTGCCGCAATGTGTATCTCATTGTTATACGTCCGGGAATACTTTGATCGGTATATTCGATTAATTATATCAAAATAAGTTGTTTTATCGAATTTTGTAGTAGGCGTAACCTGTGGTCATTCTTTGAGCAATTAGCTCAGCATCTTTCAGAAACAACGGAGTCGCCAACATGAGCAACCTGATTCGTGAAACAGTTACGAGCGTACATCATTGGAATGACACACTGTTCAGCTTCACTACCACCCGTAATCAGGGACTGCGTTTTAAGAATGGTCATTTCACTATGATCGGGCTTGAGGTTGAAGATAAGCCACTGCTCAGAGCTTACAGTATCGCCAGCGCGAACTACGAAGAAGAGATGGAGTTTTTCTCAATTAAGGTTCAGGACGGCCCTCTGACCAAGCACCTGCAGAAACTGTCTGTCGGTGATGAGATCCTGGTGGGAACCAAGCCAGTGGGTACCCTGATTACAGATAACCTTCTGCCGGGTAAGAACCTTTATCTGTTGAGCACGGGAACGGGGCTGGCGCCGTTTATGAGCATCATTAAAGACCTCGATGTGTATGAGCAATACGATAAGGTCATTCTGACTCACGGTGTTCGTTACGTATCTGAGCTGGCTTATCAGGACCGTATTGAAAACGAACTGCCTAACAACGAGTACTTCGGGGACATCGTGCAGGAGAAGTTAATTTACTACCCGACTGTGACCCGGGAAGAATACCGCAATACCGGACGCCTGACGGATCTGATCCGCAGTGGCAAGCTGGCAGCGGATATAGGCCTTGAGGACATCGATCCTGAGAATGACCGCTTTATGCTGTGTGGCAGCCCGGCGATGCTCGATGAGCTGACCGACATGCTAGACGAGCTGGGCTTTACAGAAGCCCGCGGCGGGCACGCTGGTCATTACGTTATCGAGCGTGCATTCGTCGAGAAGTAAGTGAAAAGTAGTCTCTGGTAATGAGTAATTCTTAGCTGAGGTTTACCCACACTGGCATTAAAACTGCTGCATAGCTTCTATATTGTAAGAAGTGTCGGAAAAGCGACGCTTTTCTACCGGAAATTGTCGGGAGATTGACTATGCCAGTGCACGGTACTGTAGAAGCTGTGATGGACACCCTTGAAGGGGCAAAAGACGTAGCCAGGGCAATCCGCCAGTCGGGTTACCTGCTGGAAAAAAGTGACCTCAAGCGATTACTGGCTGATCTGACAGCCTCGGTGTCGGAAGCAAAGATGGAATTGTCTCTGCTTCAGGATGTGATCGAAGAAAAAGATGCTGAATTGATTCGGATGCATGAGGCGATTGTCTATCGTGGCAACCTGAAGCGTCGCGGTGACGGTTATTATAAAACGCTCGATGGACGGCCATTCGGTCAGCCGTACTGCTCCTACTGCTGGGAAAAGGACAGTCAGCTGTTTCACCTTCATAACAAGATACTCTCGCGTGATACCAGAACCTGTCCGCACTGCAAAAATGAATTTCAGGCTGTGCGGACACCATTCCTCGAAGCTGCTCATGTGGCCTGATCAGGCGCCTCCAGGCGATTCGTGGTAGTCTTGCCTGCTAGAAGATTACCAACCTGAAGGCTCCTGTTATGACGATTCTGAGAAGCGCTCTTGTAGCGTGCATTGCTGTTTGCGCGATCAATGTCCATTCTGCTGAAACAGCTCCAGCACAGCAGGAAAGGGAGCCAATCGTCCGTAAGGATATTCCTGCTGGTATTAAAACTGAGACCATGGAAGTTCAGGTTGTCTCGGAAGATGAATTCCCCGACGAGGCTAAAAACTTACCCACCTTGATCGATAAAGTTCGCACTGAGATGCTGGCTTCTGAAAACCCCTATGTTCTTTTGCCTCATCGCCCCAACTACTTTCTGCCACTGACCTGGCAGGCCAGGCCCAGCAACGACGAACTTGAGCGTGCTATTAACCAGTACGCTGATGAAAACGTTCCGCTTGAAGAGGGCTATGACCATCTGGAGGCTATTGTACAGTTAAGCCTCAAATACATTATTGCGGAAGATGTACTCGGAAACTTCAGTCGCATTGAATTGGGTTATACCAACCGTTCATTCTGGCAAGTATATAACAGTGATATCTCCCGGCCTTTCCGGGAGACTAACCACGAACCTGAATTGATGGTTAGCTGGATGCTGAAAGATAAAATCGTAGATTATGTACGTTTGTCACTGAATCATCAGTCCAATGGACAGACCAGCACCTTGTCACGAAGCTGGAACCGGATTATCGCAGAAACGGCATTTATCGTAGGGAGTGGTGTGATCAGTCCAAAGGTCTGGTGGCGTATTCCGGAAGGTAAAGAGGCTGACCCTGCAGACCCCAAAGACAACGACAATCCTGATATCGACGATTATCTGGGGTACGGGGAACTCAACTATGTGAAGCTGATGCAGAAGCATCAGTTCTCCATCATGGTGCGGAATAACCTCGACTTTTCTGAAAATCGCGGCGCTGTAGAGCTTGGTTACAGCTTTCCGCTGACCAAGAAAATCAAAGGTTATGCTCAATACTTCAATGGTTATGGCGAAAGCCTGATCGACTACGATCGTTATCAGGAGCGATTCGGTATCGGGATCAAACTGACCGACTGGTTCTGATATGTTGACGCTCGGACTTATCATCAATCCATTTGCCGGCATTGGCGGGGCTGTGGGCCTTAAGGGCAGTGACGGCCCGGAAATCGTCGAAGAGGCATTCCGTCGCGGTGCAACTCAGCGGGCCTGTATTCGTGCCCGAGTCGCATTAGAACTACTACTTCCTTATGCCGGTCAGATTCAGTTTCTGTCATGCCCGGGAGAGATGGGACAGACATTACTGGATGAAATGAACTTCCAGTATCACCTGATCGATTTCGAGCCTGCAGTGCCATCTACTGCGGCCGACACCATCACTGCTGCCAGACACATTGCTGAGGCGAAGCCGGACGTTCTGGTATTCGCGGGAGGTGATGGTACTGCCCGCGATATCTATGGTGTGATTGGCGACCGCGTACCGGTTCTGGGGATTCCTGCGGGCGTAAAAATTCATTCTGGTGTATACGGAATATCGCCGAGTGCGAGTGGCGAAGTGCTGCAGCGACTGGTTAAAGGACAATTAGTCGATATCCGTGACGCAGAGGTCAGAGACCTTGATGAGGATGCATTTCGCCAAGATCAGGTTCGGGCGCGGCAATATGGTGAAATGCGTGTCGTTCAGAGCGGGCATTTTGTGCAGTCGGTAAAACAGGGCGGTACCGAGTCAGAAGAACTGGTGCTGGCCGATATTGCAGCGCATGTCATCGAAGAGATGGAGCCGGGAGCACTGTACCTTTTTGGCTCCGGTAAAACGACCCAGGCAATTCTTGATGATCTTCACCTTGAATCGACGCTACTAGGCGTTGATGCGGTGGTGGATGAGCAGGTCATTGCCAGTGACCTGAGCGAGTCAGGTATTTGGGCGCTATTGCAGGAATACGAAGAAGCCTACGCGGTTGTCAGTGTCATGGGTGGGCAGGGCCATATTTTCGGTCGCGGAAATCAGCAATTCAGCCCACGTATTCTTACAGCTCTTGGAAAAGATCACTTTTACGTTGTAACGACCAAGACAAAACTGGTGGGGCTCGAGGGACGGCCGCTCGTAATTGATAGTGGTGACGTAGAACTTGACCGTCGTTGGGCGGGAACCCAGACGGTGATCACGGGATATCACGATCAGGTGGTTTATCCCATCATCTGACACAGAGTGAGCTTGAAGAAAGTAAGCCTGATGACATTGTCAGACTCTCGCGACGATGACAAGATATCGCCTTATGAGAGATTGCCAGCCGCTGGCCAAAATTAAAAACAGGAAAGAATTAATAATGCGTAAAGGTGGAAAGTACTACAGTCCGGCAACCAAAATGATTCACTGGTTGATGGCGATTATCATCATTGGCCTGCTGGTCGTGGGGACACTGCTTGAGAATATGGCCAATGGCCCAGAGAAGTTTGAATTGATGGACTTGCATAAGTCAGTGGGTGTTCTTGCGCTGCTTCTCTTTTTCTTGCGTATTCCGTTGCGGATTATTAATCCGGTCAGACCTGTGAGTGGTGTGCCGAAGAGTACACAAATGGTAGCTGGCGCGGTGAAAGGTTTGCTTTATCTTTCAATGTTGTTGATGCCTGTGAGCGGTATCCTGATGAGTCAGTCTGCAGGCTATCCCGTGGCTATGTTTGGTTGGGAAATCCCCACCCTGATCGCAGAAAATGAACAGATCAATGAAATTGCAGGCTTGACCCACGGTATTGTTTCAAAAGTACTGATGGCTCTCATTGCTCTGCATATATTAGGTGCGCTTTACCACCACTTTATCCGTCGGGATGAAACGCTACGTCGTATGATTCGCGACTGAGACTATGTTCTGCGGCCTTCTGATATCACTCATGTCTGGCAGATATCGAAGGCCGCCGGTGCAAAGGACTACAAATCTCTAGAGCGTAAAGCGACTGATTTTCTGCGCCAGCTCTTTTGAAAGTCCACTGAGCACATTCCCTTCGTGTTCTGCTTTTGATGCTTCTTCACTGCACTGCTGTGTCAGACCATTGATTTTGTGAATATTCTGGCTGATTTCAGCCGCGACCTGACTCTGCTGTTCTGCCGCTGTGGCTACCTGAGTATTTACATCATTGATACTGAGCATCACTTCTGAAATGCGATCCAGAATGGCCGCTGATTCGGTCGTTTTTTCAATGCCAAAGGTAGACTGAGCCTGTGACCGTTCCACTGTGTCGACGACTTGTGTTGTCCCAGAGCGGAACTGCTCAAGCGTACTGCGGATCGATTCGGTAGATTCCTGGGTACGGCTGGCAAGCGTACGCACCTCATCAGCTACCACGGCAAAGCCCCGGCCTTGTTCACCGGCGCGGGCGGCTTCAATCGCAGCGTTGAGTGCAAGCAGGTTTGTCTGTTCGGCAATTCCGTTAATGACACCAAGAATTTCTGCAATGCTCTCGCTGTCTTTCTGGAGTTGTTGGGCAGCAGCGGAAGTGTTTGTGATGTCCTTGCTCAGACTTTGGATAGCATCCCGTGCCTCATCCGCAATCTTCTTACCCTTGCTGATGTCCTTACCCACTGACGTAACAGCATCAGCAGCATCTGATGCATTACGTGCTACCTGATGCACTGTCTGAGACATTTCGTCGATGCAGGTTACTGCACTCTGTAGCTCCTGCTCCTGCTCGTCAGTCACGGTATTAAGGGAGGTTGTGATTGATCGGAGTGCCATAGCGGCTTCGTCCACCGTGCTGGACGAACGTAACACCTGGTTAATGGTTTCACGGAGACTGGTGATAAGGTGATTGAACGAGGTCGACATCTGCCCCAGTTCATCAGTTGAACCATGGGTGACAGTCTGCGATAGATCCAGGTCTTTCGATATATGCTGAATGCGCTCAGTGATGCTGATCACCGGTTTGCAGATGCTGTTTGAGATCAGCTTAGTAATGGCGAATATAACGGCGATGATCAGGGCAAAGGTAATAAACAGTGCCTGATAGGTCGTGCTGAGCAGCTGGCTCGCTTCATTATTGGTCGCCGTAGCCATTGCGTCCAGGCTATCCTCGGACGCACTGACAGACTGACGCATTTCTCCAGACACACCTGAGTCAGCACTGAGTCCAATTTCTTTCAGTTTATCGGCCAGCGATAAGAAGTCCTTTCTGTACTTCTCCATAAGTGGAACCGATGCATTAAAACCACGCTCTCTCAGCATGGGGATAGTGTCATTAACGCGGTCAGTAAAGCGATCGATGTACTTGGCATCCAGACGCAGCATGAAGTCTTTCTCGTGGCGCCGGAGCATCAACATCTGGTAGAGCAGCTCGTAGTCGTTTCCTTCTTTCAATGACTCTTCAACCTGATGCGCCGCATCGCGCAGGCTACCATAGAGCCCTGTTTTGGGGGTCAGTCCTGCTTCTGTTCTCAGTGCCGCTAAGGCATTAAATGATGCGACGTAATCATTTACTGATTGTTGTAGGCCGTCGACGCCGGAAACATTCATACCCTGAGTCTGCATGTCAGCCTTCAGTTTGTTGAGGCTCTCTGTCAGAGATGACGCAGTGCTGGCGTGCTTATCAAGGTAGGCAGGATCGAGCCGTGCTAAAAAGTCCTTCTCATGGCGCCTGAGTGTGAGCACACCTTTCTCCACATCAGAGATGTCCTGGCGTACCTCTCCGAGGTGCTCAATTGAGGAGAGTTGCATACTGGTGATCAGGCCAAGCACGATGAGCCCCACGAGCGTCACGGCGACGATCAGGTTGTGCTTAGCCTTAATAGATAAGTGGTTGAACATTGCTACTACCTCATACTGACTTGCATTCAGTGTAGCAGTGGCCTGAAAGGCTGCCTGATTTTTGCTCAGGGTGTCAGTTCAGTCGGGCGGGATTGGCTGGTTACCCGCCAGAATCAAAGCTCAATGGGGATAGGCTGTTTCTTTTCAATCAGCTCGATTTTGTAGCCGTCCGGGTCCTGCACAAAGGCAATGACCGTGCTGCCACCTTTGACGGGGCCCGCTTCACGGGTCACGGTACCACCGGCGTTGCGGATGGCTTCACAGGTATCTGCTGCATCATCGACTTCTATTGCGATATGACCGTAACCTGTGCCCAGATCGTACTCTGATTCGTCCCAGTTGTAGGTCAGCTCAAGAACAGCGCCTTCTTTCTCCGGTTGGTAGCCCACGAACGCCAGGGTGTAGCGGTACTGCTCGTTGTCGCTCTTTCGCAGCAGCTGCATACCCATTACTTCGGTATAGAAGCTGATCGAGCGATCGAGGTCGCCTACGCGCAGCATAGTGTGCAGTATTCTCATTATCTCTCTCCTTTATCCGGGTTATCTCTGACTGGGCTGCATCTGGTAGGGGTGCTAGTGTCAGTCAGACGTCTTCTGTTTGAATTCACACAGATCTTCGATGATGCAAGACCCGCACTTCGGTTTGCGTGCAACGCAGGTGTATCGCCCATGAAGAATCAACCAGTGATGAGCATCCATCAGAAACTCTTTCGGGACCAGTCGCATCAGTCTCGCTTCAACTTCATCCACATTCTTACCGGGAGCAATCTTAGTGCGGTTCGATACCCGGAAAATATGGGTATCGACGGCCATAGCTGGCTGTCGGAAGGCCGTGTTCAGTACGACATTGGCTGTCTTTCGTCCGACACCGGGCAGAGCCACGAGTTCGTCGCGCGTTTGAGGAACGTCACCTCCATGGCGCTCAAGCAGGAGCTCGGCCATTTTGACGACATTCTTCGCTTTGCTGTTAAACAGACCGATGGTTTTGATGTATTCCTTCAGGCCTTCTTCACCGAGAGCTAGAATCTGGGCGGGCGTATTTGCCACGGGAAACAACTTCCGTGTCGCTTTGTTTACGCTTACGTCGGTAGCTTGTGCCGACAGGGTCACGGCAACAAGCAATTCATAGGGAGAGGTGTACTCCAGTTCAGTTTCCGGATTCGGATTCTCGTTTCTGAGCCGGGTAAAGATTTCGATACGTTTGTCTTTATTCATAGTCATCACATCAGGTTGCAATACCATGATACCAGTTGCAGCCAGTAGAAAGGAAAAAGCCCTGCCTCCGGGGAGAGAGCAGGGCTTAGTGGTGATCGACAGGCTTACTTTTCGTTATTCAGCGGCTGTTATTTTTATTTTCGCCGGCTGTGCCTATTCTCTACATCTTATTGACGTGGTGTTTCCAACCGCGTTTGGAATGGTTTCTCGCTGGCTGGTATTTATAGGTTAGTCAGTAAAATAGGTAACGAAAGGCGATTTCGTGCAAATACACAAAATATACGTTCAGTGATTACATTGCAGTAACGCTGATTACGTTTGGGCTAAAAATGCAGGGTAAGAAGGTTGTCCGGGCAGGCCTGCCCGGACAAGTGGAGCTTGAACGGTATCAGTTGTTCGCGTGAAGCTCTTCATTCAGAGCGATAGCGCTCTTATTGGTCACGCACTGAACGGCGCCTGTAATAGAGTCACGACGGAACAGCAGGTCTGACTTACCCGCCAGGTCACGTCCTTTAACGGTTTCAACGATGTTCTTCTGATCGTCGAGTACCTGAATCTTGGTGCCAGCGGTCACGTACAGGCCTGCTTCGACAGTGCAGCGATCACCCAGAGGGATACCGATACCGGCGTTGGCACCCAACAGGCACTTCTCGCCAACAGAAATAATGATGTTACCACCACCAGACAGAGTACCCATCGTAGAGCAGCCGCCGCCCAGATCAGAGCCGTCACCAACAACGACGCCCGCAGAGATACGACCTTCAACCATAGAAACACCCATGGTGCCCGCATTAAAGTTAACGAAACCTTCGTGCATGATGGTCGTGCCTTCACCGATGTAGGCACCAAGACGAACGCGAGCAGTGTGCGCAATGCGTACGCCGGCAGGCACCACGTAATCGGTCATGCGTGGGAACTTATCTATACTGTTTACTGACAGCAGTTCACCATCGAGTCGAGCCTGCAGCTGAGCATCAGCCAGCTCATTCAGGTCGATAGCGCCTTTGTTAGTCCAGGCAACGTTTGGCAGCAGACCGAAGATTCCCGCTAGATTGACGCCATGTGGCTTAACCAGACGGTGAGAGAGCAGGTGGAGCTTCAGGTAAACTTCCGGGGTGGATGATGCCTGATCGTCAGACTCCAGAATGGTCACAACCACTGGACGCTTGCTTTCAGTGCATGCGCGCGCGAGTTTAGCTTGCTCGCTATCGGCGCCTTCAACGGCAGATGCAAAAGTGCTTAGCTGGTCAGAATTCACGCTGATTGCTTCGTTGCCACCGGTGTAGCCCAGTGCGGAGCGAGCAGCTTCAACGATGCCGTCAGCTGGATTCAGCAGAGGCTTCTGGTAGTAAACCTCGAGCCATTCACCTTTACTGTTGTGGGTACCAACACCAATGGCGATTGCGAATGTGGTCATGAGTATTCCTCAAGTAGTCGTTTAAATGTTGTTATTTCAGGCGGGCTTCGTAGTCGTCTGCTTTGAAGCCAAGCACAAGCTCACTGCCAGTATCAAGAAGTGGGCGCTTTATGATTGAAGGGTTGTCGAGTATGACTGCTTTCGCCGTGGTGTTATCCATCGCTTCACGGGTGCTTTCATCAAGCTTTCGCCAGGTTGTTCCGCGACGGTTGATCACCGCTTCCCAGCCTAGTTCATCGAGCCATGTATCCAGCTTGTCCGCCGGGACTCCTTCTTTTTTGTAGTCATGAAAGTGGTAGTCGATACCTGCGTCAGCCAGCCACTTAAGAGCTTTCTTCATGGTGTCGCAGTTTTTGATACCGTAAATCGTCAGCACGGAGTATCCCTTATTCATGTCTTAAATCGGTGCGGATGATACCAGAATGGGCAGGCTCGTTCAGCAGGTGCTGTGCTTTGCTGGGCCAACCTGACAGGGGTGATTGTTCACAGTGCTTTTATTGGATGAATCTCGGCTTGCAGAGCTTTGGGGGCGGTCTACGCTTATAGCCAAAGAGGAGTCTTGCTTATGTCGCTGATCAAGAGCTTGAGCATTCGTGCAAAACTGATGTTATTAATCGTGCCGCTATTGGCTGCTCTGGTGTTGACTGATGTTCGTTTATTGCAGTCGATGAGTGCGCGAATTGCAAGCTTCAGTCACATCGAAGTGCTTGTAACCTTGACTCAGCTCAATAGTAATCTTGCACATGAAATGCAAAAAGAGCGGGGCATGTCTGCGGGTTATCTTGGGAGTGGCGGGAGTTCCTTCGCACAGGCGATTGTTAAGCAGCGTCAGCTCGTGGATGCCCGCCGGGCCGATTGGGAAGCCTATATTCGTGACCATTCGTTGAAAGATTATCCAGGGGTTCAGCAAGAGATTAAGGCGGCGGAAAAACGCCTGGAACGCCTGGCTTCCGTAAGAAAATCTGTCACAGACCAATCGGTCGAGCTCGGTGAGGTACTTAAGTTCTACACCGGCACCATTGCACATCTTCTGAGTGTACCTGCGCAAGCTGCGCATTATTCGGAGGATGCAAAGGCTACGCTTGATCTCTCCGCTTATTATTCATTCCTCCAGGGCAAAGAGCGAGCGGGTATCGAGAGAGCGGTGCTTAGTAACGCATTTGGTGCAGATCAGTTTAATGGTGCTCTGTACTCACGCTTTGTGCACCTGGTTGCTGAACAAGAGAGTCACTTTCGTGAGTTTGCCGCTTTCACTGATGATGATGGGGCGACATTGTGGGAGCGGTTCAATGTCAGTGCAGAAGTTGTTGCAGTCCAGAAGTATCGTGATATCGCCCACAGGCAGTCTGGCACCGGTGGTTTTGGGGTGAAGGCAGCTGATTGGTTTGCAGCGTCAACAGCGCGTATTAATAAATTGAAAGAGGTCGAAGATACCCTGTCAGCCGCGCTCATCAGCAACGCAAAAGCAGGTGGTACTCTGGCTCAGAGTGAATTTGTAGGTATGCTGACTATCGCAGTTGCTGTTATTGCGGTATCGATTTTGCTGGTTTGGCTCGTCGTCGCAATGCTGGTTAACCAGATCAGGGAAGTCGTGCAGGGGTTGAAGCGGGTTTCAGACAACCTGCAACTTGATGTGCCGGCTATGATTCATACGGATGATGAACTCGGCGAGGCAGCGAGAGCCTTTAACAGCATGCAGGCACAGATTGCGGATATGATCCATTCAATCGACAGCACATCGAAACAACTGTCTTTGATCGCTATTCAGAACCACGCGACGATCTCACTAAGTACCAAAGGTATGAAACAGCAACAGACAGAGACTGAATCTGTTGTCGAGTCCGTCGGCCAGCTTGAGATCGCAGCTCGGGATATTGCGGTGAATATTCACAATATGTCTGAGCAGACTGATTCTGCCGATACGACGATCGGGAAAAGCGTCGGTGTTGTCCAAGAGAGTGTTGGCAAGATCGCCAGTCTGGATGAAACGATGACTTCGGTCGCGGGTGTGATTCGCGAATTGCACGGTCGTAGTGAGTCTATCGGCAGCGTGTTGAGTGTGATCAAGGCGATTGCAGAGCAAACTAATCTACTGGCACTTAACGCAGCTATCGAAGCTGCAAGGGCGGGCGAGCAGGGGCGTGGTTTCGCTGTTGTTGCTGATGAGGTCCGCAGCCTGGCTCAGAGAACACAGGAATCGACGTATGAGATTGAGCAAATCGTCAGTCAGTTCCAGTCGCAGACTCAGGAAGCGTTTAAAGCCGTTGAGGGCTCAAAAGATGTTGTTACAGGAGCCGTGTCACTGTCCGGTACGCTCAGTCAGGAGTTGTCGATGATCCGTGATGCAGTGGCTGGTATTCGGGATATGTCAGACCAGATCGCCGCCGCCGCTGAAGAGCAGGTGCAGACCAATGGAGAGGTATCGACGCGCACGAGAAATATCTTCAATATATCGCGTCATACCGCTGCAACAGGTAATTTCATGCGTAAAACCGCAGAAGAGCAGCGCGCTCTGGCCCGGACATTACAGGATCAGGCCGAGCGGTTCGAATTATAGGCGATAGCTTCGCTTCTGAGCCGACTCAAGCAGTGAGTCGGCGGAGTTCCCTTCGTTGTGCTCTTCCTGAAATACCGACCACCAATCGGTAATCTTACCGTTTTCATAGATGGCGATATGGCCAAACTGACGAAACACCGACTCGCTTTGTGTCGGTCTCAGGAAAATATAGTCATCTTCTTCGATCTTCGTATCCTTCGGAAACCCATACAGTTCCTGATTACTGGACCGGCCATGAAGACGAACCTGTTCCGTTTCCCTTGGGTAGACAGGTTTTGCAAGCCAGTTACCGCCGTAGATAAAAGCCCCTTGAGATGGAAGGAAGCCAGTCCAGCGGAGAACTGCCGACACAGCAGGTGATAGAGGAATCTCTGGGCGATCTACCTTCTTCAGAACAGGCGCGGCTATGTAGGCTGCGGCAATATGATGCTCCAGGGTATCAACATCGTAGTTCTTGGGTTTAACCAATGCAGAGCCAGCCGCGATCTCTGATACAAAGCTGTTGTCGGTATACATGGTGTAGGTTGAGCTGCCGCCAGTATTGAGCGTCAGGTCTTTGAGGGCATCGTTTCCCAACTCTGTTTCTACCGCCTGAAGAAAGTTGCTATATCGCCCCCGGGCATCTGCAAACGCACGCCGGGCGCCACCGAGAATAGCTGGAATGTGTGGGATATGAGCCTCGTAGCCCATTAAGCCGGTCAGTATCAGGTGGTCTGAGTTCTGAATTATCCGTAAAGCTTCGGTGAATTCACTGCTGCTCCGGAAGCCACCCCGATGCATACCTACGTCGATTTCCAGGCTGACCCTGATGGTCAGATTGTTCTCCCGGGCAAACTGGCCGTATTGAGCTAACCGGCGAGGGCTATCTATCAGCCACTGCAGTTGAAGATCCGGAGAGAAGCACATACTGCTGGTTTGCTTTTTATGCCAGTTATAGAAATGGCGTGCTGCGCGAATGGGAAGGGGTTTTCCCATCAGAATGTCGGCAGACGGAATCTGATTCACGATTTGCAGCAGAAAGGGTAGATGGAAGCACATCAGTCTTTGACTGCCAGTGCGCCGCATAATGTACTGAAGCAGTGGAATTGAGGGTAACGACTTAGTGACAAGGCGATAGTCGAACCCTTTATTCAGTACGTCGATAAGGTGGTCAATATTTCTATCCAGACGTTCCTTATCCAGTACTAGGGTCGGCGTGCAGATCTCAGCCTCATGCAAGGCCTCGGTCAGCGCCGTAAAATACAAGTCGTTCATTGCTCGCCTGGGCCAGACGGCCACTTTTTATTGCTATTTTATTTTTATTATTACTAATGCATCGGCAATGTTGCCAAACTGGTAACATCATATCCGGCCATTGTTGAAATAGCCAGTTTACCGCGAACGACTGGTCAGAGAGTCAGAAGAAGAGTCCGGCCTCAAGTTGGGCTTCTTCGGTCATCATGTCGCGGCTCCAGGGCGGGTCAAAGACCAGTTCAACATTGACAGAAGCGACATTAGGAACTTTTGCGACACGGTATTTCACATCAGAAACCAGAACGGGCCCCATACCGCAGGTAGGGGCTGTCAGTGTCATGCGGATATTGACGTCGGTACCCTCGATATCGATACCGTAGATCAGCCCGAGATCGAGAAGGTTGATCGGAATTTCAGGATCGAAGATGGTGCGAAGAGCCTGCTCAATCTGTTCTTTGTGAACCTGACCGTCACCTGGGTCATCGAAGGTGATGCTCTCAGACTCAAGCCCAAGCGCAGCCGCATCTGTACCATCGACGCGCATCATATTGCCGTTCACCGTCACCGTATAATTACCACCCAATGCCTGATTGATGGTGACGAAGGTACCGGCGCTGATTGTCGTCGGCGTGCCGGACGGCACCATGCGAGCAGGACAATTATCGTTGGCAACCACCATTCGACGTTCAATAGACATGGATTCAACCTGTGATCTGGATAAAACGCGTATTCTAACAGGATTGGCGATACTTTATTCACTCAGTTAGCACACGGGAACTGAGTTTGTAGAGTTGTCCGACGAGGGGAAGCAGTTTAAGCTGGCAGAGTTTACAGGGTGGTGGGCTGGAGCCCTGCCACGAGCGACAAGGACAGCTACTACATGATTATCCTTCCCGTTGAGCGGCGCCTGAACTGGAGTCACCCGCCGATTGTTCTGATCGGTATCATCCTTCTGAATATCCTCGTATTTTTTCTCTATCAGAGCGGCGATACCGAACGTTATATCAAGGCAATTACTGCGTACAACGAGTCGGGGTACCTTGAAGATGAATGGCCACACTACCAGACTTATCTGGAACAACAGGGCGACATTGAGCACCTCGAAGAGCTGCGGGCATATCATGAAGACGACATGATTTTTCCGGTCGCAACTGCGGTTGTGACAGACAGGGGGTTCTATAAATACCTTGAAGCGAACGGCCCCTCGTTGTTTTACCCGAGCTTTTATTACGAGTGGGTTGATCGCCGCTCTGAGATCAATGAGCAGATAGACAGTATCAGTAGTGTGCGTTTTGGTGTGAAGCCGAACGACCTCTCGGTGATTGACCTTTTCATGTATCAGTTTCTCCACGGTGATTTTATGCACCTGATGGGGAACATGATGTTTCTGATGATTTGTGGCTTTGTCGTTGAAGCCGTTCTCGGGCACCTGTCTTTTCTTGGGCTGTATCTGCTCGGCGGTATTGTGGCTGGTATTTCACATGCAGCGGTGGATTTCACTTCAGAACAACCTTTGGTCGGTGCTTCGGGCTCATTGTCGGCGGTAATGGCAATGTATCTGATTATTTATCGATGGCAGACTATTCGCTTCTTTTATTGGTTCTATTTGATCGTTGGTTACTTCCGGGCACCAGCGATGATTCTTCTGCCGGTGTATATCGGCAAAGAGCTGATCAGCTTTTATTCAGACCCTGACAGTAACGTCGCCTTTATGGCTCATGCTGGTGGTTTTGTTGCTGGTGCATTGTCTGTTGGGGCGCTGGCTCTGATTCGCCCTGAGTTACTTAAATTCGAATACATCGAAACGCCTGAAGATGATACCGAACCTTATCGTCAGCAACTTGCGGAGATATACGCTGCCATTGAGAAGTATCGCTTTGATACTGCTCAGCATCGTATAGAGCAGGCAATTGCGACCTATGGTGAGGAGTTTGAATTACTGCTACTTCAGTACAACCTGCTTAAATTACGCAGAAATAAGACCTGGCTTGCGAGCCTGAAAAAAGTTCTGCGCTACGAAGATACCTCAGACGAAGAATTAATCCGCCAACGCGATATATGGGCAGATATCCGGCCTTACCTTAAGCATATTGATTCAGAAACGTTGGCGATCTGTGGCTCAAATTTCTCTCACTTAGAGGATCTCAGTTTCTCAGAAGAGATCTTTTCTCTATTGAAAAAGCGCAACGCAAAATCATCTGAATTAAGCCGGGTGGCGATCAGTCTGGCCAAAGCACACAGCCGTCAGAATCGGGCAGACAAGCAACAATATTATGTCAGCGTTGCTGAACAACTGGCGATGGGGGCATAAATGAAGTATTGCAAATATCATCCTACCGAAGCCGCCACCTGGTACTGTACTCATTGCGACAGTCGGGTATGTGATACCTGCACCCAGGAGTCTGAAAGGGGGGAGGACCGCTACTGCTGCAAATGTGGCGCGACGCTCGAGTCACTGGGATCAGCGTACACGGCTGAACCCTTCTGGGAACGACTCTCTGAAACCTTCCGGTATCCGCTCACTGTACCGGTTATGACTCTGATAGTTGTACTGTCTGCTATCAGCGGTGTTCTGTTCTTTGTGCCTATCGTAGGTGCTGTGGCAGGGTTGATCTCGGCGGGTATTCTCACCAAGTACAGCTTTCAATGCCTGGAAGAGACGGCTGCGGGAAATATGTCTCCGCCCGACCTGAGCGAAGCCTTCTCGGGTGGCATCGTGATTATTTTCAAAATGATTGGTTTGATTATCCTGATTACCGCAGGTGGGATCGGCTCATACCATTATTTGGGTGCAGGGATTACCGGGCTACTTGGCGCCTTGGTTGTGCTCAGTATTCCCGCCTTTCTGATTAATTTTGCGTTAACCGATCGCGTACTGGCTTCGTTTGCGCCACAGAATATATTACGTATTGTCAGTGCTGTTGGTTTACCGTACGGTATTCTGATTGGCCTTCTTTTATTGATGAGTTCGTCTGTGGGTTTGCTTTCTTACATGGTCTTCTCTGGATTCGAGTGGGCGAGCATGATTCTTCAGTCAGTCATTTCTAATTTCTATATGGTGGTTATCTTTCACCTTCTCGGCTACGTGGTTTTCCAGTATCAGGAAAAGCTTGGTTTTTACGCGCGAGCACAGACGGGGGATGCTCCGATATATCGTAGCGAAGTAGAGCGTAGCCGGGCGAAGATCAGTGTTCTGACCAAGGAAGGCGACTATGAGGGCGTCAATCGCTTGTACAAGAAAACACTGGATCGTCATGGACAAGACCTGTCGTTCAATGATGAATATTTCGAATTTTTAACGGCTACCAGAAACAAAGAAGACCTGCCTGAGTTTGCTAACGATTACATGGCTTACAAGCTACATAAAGGACACCAGGCCCAGCTTAAGCGAATTTATAACCAGACCCGCAGCGTGATTTCTGACTTCAAACCGACAAGCCACGAAGTGCGATTCACTCTCGCACAGGATTACGCTTCATTTGGGGATTACCCGGCCGTAATTCGACTGGTGAATGGTATGCATCAGGACTGCTCAGATAATCAGCTATTGATTAAAGCCTATTCGTTGATGCATGAAGCGCTACAGGCGCTTGAAAAAGAAGAGATGGCGTCACGGTGTAAGAAACTGCTTAACCGGCTGGAGGCTCAAGCCGTTTAAGCAGGGCAGCTCAACTGAGCCTCAGACGCTGAAACTTTCACCGCAGCCACACAGGTCTTTGGCATTCGGGTTATTGAAGGTAATGGTGCTGTTCAGGCCTTCTTTGGTGAAGTCGATCACCGTGCCACGGACATAGGCACGGGCGTCTGCTGCAACGTAAAGGGTCACGTCGTCGGCTACCTGAATCGCATCGTCTTCTGACTTTTCATCATCAACGAATTCGACATCATATTTAAAGCCTGAACAGCCACTCTTTTTGACTGCAAGGCGAATACCTTTCATGTCTGGGTTTTTGCTCAGCTGCTTACGCACGTGTGCAATCGCTGCCTCCGTCATGGAGACTTCTGCTTTAGCATTTGGATCATAAGTCTCAATATTCATAGCCGGATCACCTTAGAGTAAAAACATTCTGGCTTTTTCAAGGCCAGCAAACAGGCGCTCAACATCGTCCATGGTGTTATAAAAACTGAACGAGGCACGAACTGTACCCGGCACCTTAAACTGGTTCATCAATGGCATCGCACAGTGATGGCCAGTGCGAACGGCAATGCCTTGCTGGTCGAGCAGAGTCCCGACGTCAGCAGGGTGTGCACCATCCAACAGGAAGCTGAATACGCTCGCTTTATGTGGTGCAGTACCGATTTTACGGATACCGCCAATCTCGTCGGCCAGTTCGTTGGCACGTACGAGCAGCGCATTCTCGTGTTGCTCAAGTGCTGCACGGTCCACGCCATTCAGATAACTAACCGCGGCAGCCAAACCGATGGCCCCAGCAATGTTGGGGGTGCCTGCTTCAAATTTAAAGGGCAGAACATTGTAGGTTGTACCATCGAAAGAGCAGTGCTCAATCATTTCACCTCCGCCTTGATAAGGCGGCATGGCATTCAGCAGTTCTTCTTTGCCGTACAGCACACCGATACCAGTCGGGCCGAACAGCTTATGACCAGAGAAGGCGTAGAAGTCGACATCGAGTGCCTGCACATCGACATCCCAGTGGGCAACGGCCTGGGCACCATCAACCAGTACTTTGGCACCTACATCGTGAGACATCTTAATAATGTCAGCGACGGGATTAATCGTGCCTAATGCGTTGGACACATGAACAACGCCCACTAGTTTTACCTTATCGTTGAGCATGGAAGTAAACGCTTCCATATCCAACTCGCCATTATCTTTTACCGGAATAGGACGAAGTGTTGCACCTGTCTGCTCACACAGCATCTGCCACGGAACGATGTTCGAGTGGTGCTCCATGCCTGACACGAGAATTTCGTCACCGGCCTTGATGTTCTGACGGCCCCAGGTCGCAGCAACCAGATTAATCGACTCGGTTGTGCCACGGGTCCAGACGACTTCTTCTGACTTGTTCGCGTTTAGAAACGCCTGCAGGGTTTTGCGTGCGTCTTCAAACTGTTGCGTAGCGCGATCACTCAGAGTGTGAGCGCCACGGTGAACATTCGAATTATTCAGGCGATAATAATCACTCAGCGCATCAATAACGCATTGCGGCTTTTGAGTGGTCGCGCCGTTATCGAGGTAAACCAGCGGCTTGCCGTTCACTTCCTGATGAAGTGCCGGGAATTGTGCACGGATGTCGTTAATCAGCGCCTGAGTCATTCTTACAGCTCTCCAGAGAGTTGAGCGGACAGATCGTCATCTCGACCAAAGCGTTTTGCCAACTGAGGGCGTAGCCAAAGGCCCAGCGCTTCATCGTTCAGACCATTCAGCAGTTCATTGATAAAACCAAAGCTCAGCATCACTTCAGCATCGGCGGCGCTGATACCACGGCTTTGCAGATAGAAGCGGGCTTTTTCTTCAAGCTGAGCGACGGTGGCACCGTGTGCACACTGAACGTCATCAGCGTAGATCTCAAGCTCAGGCTTGGTGTTGATCTCGGCGGTGTTTGTCAGCAGCAGGTTTTTGTTGCTCAGTTCAGCCAGCGTTTTCTGGGCATCCGGATGAATATGAATACGGCCGTTAAAAGTTGCTTTGGCTTTATCATTCATAATGCCGCGGAACACTTCGTCGGTCGTACAGTGCGCTGCTTTGTGCTCAACGCAGGTATGAAAATCAATGACCTGTTTGTTCTGCGGAACATAGACACCGTTCATTTCGCAGTGCGAACCGCCAACATTATGGTTCACGATAATGTCATTGCGGGTGAGGGCAGAACCCAGACCTAAGTGAAAACCTTCGTAACGTGCATCACGCTGAAGATCGATAAAAGTGCCACCAATATGAAACGTAGACTCTGCCATCAGTTGTAGGCGGTAATGCACCAGTTTTGCGTTATCGCCAACGCGGATTTCAGTCACTGCGTTGGTGAAATTATTCTGCTTACCATCAGCAGTATCATCACCTGCGTAGTGCTCGATGACAGTCGCTTCAGAACCCAGCTCGAGAGCGATCAATAAACGGGTATTAACGGTAAAAGGTGCATCGCCTGCGGTGTTGGCGTAAACAATGTGCAGTGGGTGCTCCAGGCGTTGGTTCTTCTCGACCAGAACAAACAAGCCATCGTTAATGCTGGCGTCATTGAGGTCGGCAAACAAATGTCCACGTTCACCTTTTACATTGCCTAATAGTTCACGAATAGCTTCCTGCTGTTCCGGGCGAGCGTCACGGAAACGAACCACAAGTTCGAGTGCAGCAGCGTCTGATGCGGCAGTATCGAGCTCGCCGTTAGCAACTACAAGGCGATTAGCCTGAAGACCCGGAACTACCGGTGCATGCGCCTGAGCGTGCGGAGCGCTATTGGCAAAGCCGGTTTCAGTCAGGTTATACAGTGAGGTGTATTTCCAGTCTTCGGTTTTACGTGTAGGCACAGTGGCTTCAGCGAAGGCCTGTTGGCCGCGCTCATTTGTTGATTCGAGCCATGCCAGTGGGCTGATGCCTTTTGCAAGTTCAAGCTGCTGGGCAATAAATTCAGCGGCCATATCACTCAGCTCCGTTTTCGTTACCGTTTTCCAGCCAGCCGTAGCCTTTTTCTTCCAGCTCCAGCGCCAGTTCTTTACCGCCGGATTTCACGATGCGGCCATTCGCCAGAACGTGAACATAGTCTGGCACGATATAGTCGAGCAGACGCTGGTAGTGGGTAACTACGATAAAGCTGCGGTTAGCATCGCGCATTTCGTTCACACCATCAGCGACCACCTGTAGGGCATCGATATCCAGACCGGAGTCGGTTTCATCGAGGATGCACAGGCTTGGTTCCAGCAGCATCATCTGCATCAGCTCGTTACGCTTTTTCTCACCACCAGAAAAACCTTCGTTAACGCCACGCTTGAGGAAGCTCTGATCGAGGTTGACGGCTTTGCATTTTTCACGAGCAAGTTTTAAAAACTGAACAGAATCCAGCGCAGGCTTGCCTTGCTGCTCACGTACTGCATCAACAGAGGCTTTCAGGAATTCGAGGTTAGAAACACCCGGAATTTCAACCGGATACTGGAATGCCAGAAACAGACCTTCGCGTGCGCGCTCTTCAGGATCAAGATCGAGAATATCCTTGCCGTTCAGAGTGGCGGAACCACCAGTCACTTCGTAGCCTTCACGACCCGCCAGTACGTTACCCAGGGTACTTTTACCGGCACCGTTCGGACCCATAATGGCGTGTACTTCACCCGGGCCGATGTTCAGGTTCAGGCCTTTGAGAATTTCTTTTTCTTCAACGCTGGCCTTGAGGTCTTTAATCTCGATCATTTCTTTAACCTTTTGTCTGGTGGCAGACGGTTAGTGTCATCAAATTAATTTTTTCGCCATTAAACGCGCTTCGCGGTTTGAACGGCTCCTACAGGTCGGTAACCTGAAGTGTAACTGGGTGTGGCGGACAAAACAGGTGAGGCAGGCGTCTGCGCCATGGATGGCGCGGCCGAGCGTACAGGGACGTATTTACCGCGACCTGCCGGTCTGTTTTGTTTGCCTGAAAACCGGAGTTATCCGACTGATCCCTCTAACGATATCTCCAGCAGCTTTCCGGCCTCTACGGCAAACTCCATCGGCAACTCTTTAAATACTTCTTTACAGAACCCGTTAACAATCATGGATACCGCTTTCTCGGTATCGATGCCGCGCTGCTGACACAGGAACAACTGATCATCGCTTACGGTCGATGTCGTTGCTTCGTGTTCTACTACAGCACTTGGGTGCTTGCTCTCAATATATGGGAAGGTATGAGCACCACACTTATCGCCTAAGAGCAGAGAATCGCACTGAGTGAAGTTACGCGCACCTTCCGCCATTGGACCCATTCGCACTAAGCCGCGATAAGCATTCTGACTTTTACCCGCAGAAATACCTTTCGAAATAATGGTCGACTTAGTGTTCTTACCCATGTGAATCATCTTGGTGCCGGTGTCGGCTTGCTGACAATTATTGGTCAGGGCAACGGAATAAAATTCGCCAATGCTGTTGTCACCTTTCAGTACACAGCTTGGGTACTTCCAGGTGACGGCAGAACCGGTTTCAACCTGAGTCCAGCTGACTTTAGCGTTGGTATGAGCAACCGCACGCTTGGTCACGAAGTTGTAGATACCGCCTTTGCCGTTTTCATCGCCTGGGTACCAGTTCTGTACTGTGCTGTACTTAATTTCAGCACCATCAAGAGCGACCAGCTCTACAACGGCTGCGTGCAGCTGGTTTTCATCACGCATCGGTGCAGTACAGCCTTCGAGGTAACTGACGTACGAACCTTCATCGGCGACAATTAAAGTACGCTCAAACTGGCCGGTCATGGCTTCGTTGATACGGAAATACGTAGACAGTTCCATCGGGCAGCGAACCCCTTTCGGGATATACACAAAGGAACCATCGGAGAACACGGCGCAGTTCAGTGCTGCAAAGAAGTTATCGCGCTGAGGTACAACAGAGCCCATGTACTTCTTGATCAGCTCTGGGTACTCGTGAACGGCTTCTGAAATCGGCATAAAGATAACGCCAGCTTCTTCCAGCTTTTCGCGGAATGTAGTCGCGACGGATACTGAGTCGAACACGGCATCAACGGCAACGCCCGCAAGTGCCATTTGCTCGTGCAGTGGGATACCCAACTTGTTGTAGGTTTCCAGCAGCTCTGGGTCGACTTCATCAAGCGATTTTGGTTTGTCTTCCATGCTCTTAGGCGCAGAGTAGTAAGACACGCCCTGATAATCGATTTCAGGGTAACCTAGGTGCGCCCAATCAGGCTCTTCCATGGTCAGCCATTCGCGGTAGGCTTTTAAGCGCCACTCAGTCAGCCACTCGGGTTCGCCTTTTTTAGCTGAAATAAAGCGCACCACATCTTCATCCAGCCCTGGTGGCAGGGTCTCGGACTCAATGTTAGTGACGAAGCCGGCTTTGTATTCACGGGCTTTGATCTGGCTTTCAATTTCAGCGTTGGTGGCCATAGCTACTTCTCTCGCATCGCATCATAGGTGCATCGGGTACATCATTATCGAGCGCAGTCTACCAGAACTGACGCCAATAACTGAGTATTTTACTCAGGTACTCTCTGTCTGTACAGAAAGAATACCAAGTTGGTATGCTTTGTGTCAGGATTGTATCAAAGCCCATGAATGCTGACGAATCGACAATGATTCTCAATCGGGTTCTAAGAAAAACACGGCGGCCTGATCCACAGGAAAGACAGATGCTCAGAATCGGCAAACTCACAGATTACGGAATCGTGGTGCTTAATCACTTGGCGGCGCAGGGCGCGGTTCAGCAGTCGGTGGATGACATTTCATCGACCACTGGTCTCAACGTTCCGACCGTACGCAAAGTGATGAAGGCACTGGTCGATAGCGGACTTGTGAACGCCCGTCGTGGTGCCAAAGGCGGTTATCGCATCGCCCGGTCACCTGCACAGATCAGCGTTCGCGATGTAGTTGAAGCCTTCGAAGGCCCGATTGCTCTGACGGAGTGCTCTCAGGACCATCATGTCTGCGATATCACCGATACCTGTAATCTCTCAGACGGCTGGGGTGGGATAAACCAGCTGATTATGCAGATGATGGGGCGAATTTCTCTCGAAGACGTCCGTAACCCTCAGATCGTCGATCAGTTGTACCGGCAGTTGCTGGATGACGGGCCAAGGATTCAGTTGGTGAATTTGTAGGGGCGCCATCTTTTCAAGCAAGTGTGCGGAATTGAGTTAGGCAATCTGGGCCACTGAAAACTGTAGTCAGGTCTGAGTCAGTAGCAGTCAGATAGACTCCTGCTATAGTTGAACGTACGTGTTATCTACAATCCATCTCACATTGGACTTGTGAGTCTGAACTAGTGCAGGAAAGCATTTTTCAGCGTCGCCGAGGTCGTTGCTCAACCGTGGTAAATCTCAGTCAGTATGGTCATCTGGTTCATATCGAGACCATTGAAGAATTTAAGCTTTACGAACTGATACCCAACGTTGTTTGGGTGTTCGATATCGATAAGCACGGTTGGTGGTGGGGCAACTCAGCAGCGGTTGCCTTCTGGGGGCTGGATTCGGTGCAAGCACTGATCGACAAAGATCTGTCAGGTGATACTCAGGGCGCGCGTGACCGTACGTTGCAAACCTTTGAGCTCGCGGTGCGCGAAGGCCTTACCGTTGACCCCTGGACAACCTATCCGAACGGTAAACCTAAGACGTTGTTGATGATGCACCGGGCAGTGCTCTTGGGGCCAGACCGACATCGAGGCATCATTGCCTACATCAATGAACAGGTGAACATGGGGGAGCAGCCCGAAAATCTGCTCTTGATGGAGGCGATGCGCTATACGCGGGTGCCTGCAACTACCTTCACCCTGGATGGTACACCCGTGGTAGAAAACCCTGCGGCAACCGATGCTTATAACTATATCCATAGCCAGTCTTTAGCAGCAGATATCTCTCCTTTCGTTGCCCGCTTTGCTGATCCAGCCGAGGGGCGGGATTGTCTTAAGCGGGTGCAGGCTGGAGAAGAAGGCCGCTGGGACTACATCATGCAAACCGCCAATGGGCCGCGCCGCCATAGCCTGGATATTCGCCGTACCCGCCATCCATTGAACGGGGATTTCCTGTTTCTGGTGGTCGAGTATGATTTCACCGAATTGTATGAGGCGCTGGAAGAGGTCGAGTCAGCGCGCTCGAGGCTGCATGATATTGCGATGAAGGATGCTCTTACGGGTGTACATAGCCTGCACTACATGCAGGAGGCCGCCGACGCTGAACTCGCTCATGCCGCCCTTGATAAACAGCCACTCTGGCTGATGTTTATTGATCTGGATGGCTTCAAAGCAATCAACGACAACTTCAGCCACAGTGCCGGTGATGAGGTGTTGCGTGAAGTGGCCAGACGCTTACAGGAGGTTATTTGTGAGAGCGACCTGCTGGCCCGGATTGGTGGAGACGAGTATGTACTGCTGTCTCACGCCAGCTCGAGAGCAGATTCTGAAGGAATGGCCCAGCGTATTCTGGATTGCCTGAAAGAGCCAATATCGGTTGAGGGCGCCCAGGCCCGGGTCAGCGCCAGTATCGGCATTGCTAACTTCCCTGACGATGGGGAGGATCTCGAATCATTGCTTAAAGCCGCAGATGCCGCCATGTACCGGGTAAAGAAAGACGGAAAGAACGATTTTGCTTTTGTTCCATCCGAAGATTGATCCCATCTGTTAGAGCGAGGACCTACGAATCTATTGCCGTAACGGCCGAAGGGTTCGAAGTACTGACGCTCAGGGAAGAAGAGAGTCGGCAGTTAAGCTGATATAATCTTCCCACGTTTTTGATCTCTGAGTTCCATAATGTCTTCTTCGATGAGTCCATCCTACCTCGACCGTTTCGGCGGTATTGGCCGTTTATACGGTGCAGACGGCTTGCAACGCCTGCACGATGCGCACGTCTGCGTGATAGGCATTGGTGGTGTCGGTAGTTGGGCAGCTGAGGCTCTGGCGCGTTCGGGTGTTGGCAAGGTCACTCTGATCGATATGGACGACATTTGCGTTACCAACACCAATCGACAGATTCACGCCATGACCAGTTCGGTCGGTAAGCTCAAGTGCGAAGCGGTGGCTGAGCGTTTAAAAGACATTAACCCTGAGATCGATGTCGATGCTCGTATGGCGTTTGTGACGGCCTCAAACCTCGAGGAGCAGATCACGCCGGATATGGATTACGTGATCGATTGCATCGATAGTGTAAAGAATAAAGCCGCGCTGATTGCCTTCTGTAAGCGTCGCAAGATTCGTATCGTTACCACGGGGGCGGCTGGTGGTCAGACGGACCCGACGCAGATTCAGGTCGGTGATCTGAATAAAACCTTCAATGATCCTCTTGCGCGTAAAGTACGCTCTTTGCTACGTCGTGAATACGGTTTTTCGCGTAACGCATCGCGTAACTATTCTGTGCCTTGTGTCTTTTCAACCGAACAGCTGGTGTACCCAAACAGCGACGGCACTGTGTGTCAGACCAAAGCTTTTGCTGGCGAAAGCACCCGCCTCGACTGCAATAGCGGTTTTGGCTCCGCGACTATGGTGACGGGTACTTTTGGTTTTGTCGCAGCATCACGGGTGATTCGCCGCATTGCGGATAATGCCGGGAAGAAGCCTTAATTTTTTCAAATTAAGTCAGAGTTTTTAAAACATCCGCATACGGCACTTGCTCAAGTTCTGCGTAATTCGCAAGTTTCTTCGCTTTCACTTTGGTTAGCCACGGGCTCGCCATACCACTTAAAAAACGGGTCTGGGTTTCAGGCTCGGGCAGCTGATTAAACATCGTTTGATACGCTTGATTAAACTCAGACAGCATCCCCTTAATAACAGAAGCATCTGGTGCAGAAGCCACACTGTTCTGAGGCCATGACTGCCATTTACCTATACAGACGGAACAGTGTCCGCAGTCCTGCGTCATTGAGTGATCGTTAAAATACACAGCCAGTTGCCGGCTGAGACACTGCTGTGATTGAAACAGGCTCACCATATTGTGCAGGCGTTGAATATCACTGTTCTGATGAGCCATAAAGCTCTGGTGCAGTTCATCGGCAATGGCGTCGGTCTCGGATACTTGCCAAGGCTTTACCTCATACACCTCGGTCATCTGCTTTATTTCGAGCGTTAACCATTGCTGCTCAGCACAATATTCTAAGGCTTTCACTGCACGCGAGCGCGCATCCGGTCCAAGGCTCTGAATTAGTGCATCCATATCCAGGCTGTACCAGGTGCGACCTTTTTTACTGTGATTTAACAGCGTCTGAATAAACGTCTGTCGCTCGCCACTGAACTGAGCGAGCAGGGCGCTTTCGGATTCTGGCTTAAAACGGTATTCGGCATAGTAGCTGTAGAGCGGAGTGATTCGCCCGGCCATTTCTAAATGTACGAGTAAGGTTTTTAATGGCAGTGGGCGGATATCCGTCTGGTTCGACAGTGGCTGCATCATGGTTTCCCAACGGCCAGAGCCATTACTGTTTACAGCGGTATCTGTGCTGATGGTGGTGAGTAAACGCTTAATCGCCCCGAGGGTTGGCGTATCGCCGTAGGTGAAATTTTCAAGTATGGTTAAACCACTTAAATCGGCGAGCAATACACAGTCGGAGGGATTCCGGTCACGCCCGGCGCGGCCGATTTCCTGACTGTAGTTTTCTATCGATTTTGGTAAGTCATAATGCAGTACCTGACGGATATTGCTTTTGTCGATGCCCATACCAAAGGCAATGGTCGCCACGATGCAGGGCGTCGCCCCTGACATAAAACGCTGCTGAATCTCCTGACGTGTCTCGCTGGCAAGGCCTGCATGATAGGACTCCACCGGCACGGATACCATCTGCTTTAACTGGCTGGCGACTTCGTCGGCGGTGTTTTGCTGTGTAACGTAAATAATACTGCCGAAAGGTTCGCCTTTTTTGATCCGGTGATTTAACCATTGAGCACATTTGTTTATGCGTTCATGTACTGGCGTAGGCTGAACTAATAATCGAAGGTTTGGCCGATAGAAACCGGTACTGATGACATCCTGCTCTACGATATCAAAATGTCGGCGCATGTCTTCTACGACGGGCTGTGTCGCCGTTGCTGTTAAGAGCAAAGATTGCGGGATATTAAATTCGCGACGCCATTGAGGCAGTTTCAGGTAATCCGGGCGGAAGTTGTGCCCCCATTCAGAAATACAGTGCGCTTCATCGACGACCAGTAAAGAGATAGCAACGCCCCGGATAAATTCGCGAAAGCGCTCATTTTTTAAACGCTCCACTGAGATAAAAAGAATCTTTATTTCACCGCTGCGAACGCCTTGTTGTACTGAAGTCAATTCTTCTCGGCTGAGAGTGGAGTCGAGGCTGGCAGCGGCAACGCCTTTGCTGCGCAGAAAAGCCACCTGATCCTGCATCAGTGCCAACAGCGGCGACACCACTAAGGTCAGGTTCGGAAGCAGCAGGGCGGGTAGCTGATAGCAGAGGGACTTACCTGAACCCGTTGGGAAAATTGCCGCAGCAGATCGCCCGGCCAGTATGGCCTCAACAACGGGTTGCTGGCCTTCGCGTAGCTGATCAAAGCCGAAGGTACGTTTAAGTGGCGCTTGCCAGTCAGGAATCGTATTCATCTGTGCATCCTTGCAGAGTTTGTAACTGATTAACAGCCTACGATAGCGAAGGCAGACGGATCGAGCCAATGGATTCTGACAGCCGCTTTGTCGCTAGTGGCGTATTTTGTCTTGCGGGTATGGGGCAGATGAGGCCACTTTGCACCTTTTGAGATAATAGACAGGCGTTTATCAGGTATTCTGGTGTCCGACTCGAATAACAAATTAAATGGAGTTATCCATGCTCAAGCTCATTAAACCTGCTCTGGCACCTGCGGCCGTTGCTGGTCTTTCTCTTTCGCTGGCGGGGTGTTTTCCTCAGGGGTTTACTGGTCTGCCGCTAGTTGATCGCAGCCTGAGCGCGGAATCACCAGAGGGCATCTGGATGATTGTGACGGAAGAAAACTCCAGTATCCCGAACGCTGAAGACAGCATGAATCCATACGCCTATGCGGGTATGACCCGTGAGTTTGTAAAAGTCACTGCGAACGAGCAGGGCATTTACGAGCTCACCCGATGTGACAGCGAGTGGCGCAAAGACTTTGAACTGACAGCGACCGAAACCGGTTACGAGGCGACGCTGACTGAAACTGGTGATATGGATGAATCCGGTGTCACTGCAATGACGCTGACGGACCTGACTGTGACGTTTGCCACCAATAACCGGTCGCTGTCGGCAGAAGGTAGCCGCGTCACCACGCCTGTGGGTGAAAGTACGACGCTGACACTCGAGGGCGTCAAAGTCAGTGACAGCACCAGCTTTGAAGATGCTGAGCAACTGACCTCAACGTATGGCCTGGACTACACTAATTTAGGCAATGCAGGCTCAGTAGATAGCTCGATTGCTAACTGTGTTGGCATAGAGTACGGCGAACAGGTGACTGAGCAAGGTGGTGATGATTTTATCTACACCGAAAACATTTATACCTACTATGACGAAAGCGATCGTCAGACACAGTACTATCGCTTCTATCAGGCGAACGCTGGCACGGTGACGGAGTCACTTGGTGCGATCATTAACACTGAAGACGTTTTCACTTTTTACGTTAACGCTTGCAATGATGGCGAATCGGCCTGCAGTGCGGCTGCTGAGTGGACAGAAACGTCCTCAAACTCTATCGCGGGTGTGAGCTTCGATATCAATTACGAGGTGATTGATAACACCTACGTCATCAACCCGCTTGCGCTGACGCCATGGACCGCTTTTTTGTGGCCACATGACGGTGACTTCATGCATGCACAGTTGGCGGTCACTATCGACAGCTACCAGCAGTACGAAGATTGATGATTACTTAATGATTATGAGAGCCCGGCAGCCGCCGGGCTTTTTTATGTTTAGTCTTCGCTATCAGTGCTTTTGGCAGACAGTTGCTTGAGAAGGCTCTCTGGCACCTTGTGAATGAGAAGAGATTTGTTCGCAGGATTGAATTCAATATCTTTACCCAGCAGGGCAGCCGAAAAGCTTAGACTCAGATCTTTATTCTTTCCACTGAAGCGAATAAATCCTTTGAGTTTCTTACGGTCTGGAATCAGCTCTGCTTTCACGGCATCGGCAACCTCTGCCACGGGAGCGCCGGCTGCGACCAGTTCTTCGGGAGTGGCGCCTGCGGGAGTGGGTTGCTTACGACGCTCTTTCTTCTTCTCTATCACATAATGTGAAAATGCTTCTGCAGGTTTTGCATTGGTCTCGTTGGCGAGGTGGTTTTCCAGCTCTTCGAAGACGACGGGTTCGCCACGTAGATCCTGCTCTATACAGTAATCGACTACCTTAGACTTATATTCAAACGCCTGTTCCTCGGGAAGTGTACGGCTGTAGGAGTCGACGATCTCAAGGAATTCCTCTGTTTCTGCCGTCGTATTCAGGGTATCCGTGAATCCGATAGCGTCGAGGATAGCGTTCTGGAGAGGGCGGTCACCGCGGCCAAAAGAAAAGGTGATGTACTTTGCGTCTTCATCCTGTGCCCAGTCGGTGAGATTGATGCATACACCAAAGCCGGTATTTGAGAAGTCCAGGTAGCGGGTTTCTGACAGGTTGAGGTTAGCATCGACCGTCACGCTGTCTTTGTAGCGCAGGTGGAAGATATAGAGCTTGTCGGCATCCGCCAGCTCTTCGTGAAATACTGCGATATAGCCGTCTACAAGAAGGTCGGTACTGTCGAGGCTAGCGCTGATGTGCGCAATGGCTTTGCGTGCCCAGCTCGAAAACGGCATGGCTTCTTTCTGCCAGTTGCGGATAAGCGCGCTGAACGCTGGCGATTCGGGATTGAACACACCGTAACGCTTACCGCTACGCTGTAAAAGAATACCCTTCAGTTGAGAGGCACAACGCTGGTAGTAACCCGACAGAGTATCTTCACCTACTTCGCCCTCAAGGTCGCTGTAGGTCACAGTGGCTGCTGGTTCTTTTTCCAGCTTAGCTATTTTGTGAGTGATGAAGTGCTTGAGCGCCATACTATCTCCTGACATCACGCCTCAGCGGCGTGTACGAAATGTGGCCGGATAATATCATGTCAGCGCCCGGACGGCCTGTTCCTTACCTGTCAGCGTTTTTGCTATTCTTAATAACCACATTGAGGAGAAAACCATGCGTAATTCACTCAAGCAGTTATTTTTTATCGGTGCGCTGTCGTTAACCTTTGCAGGCATCAGTGTTCAGGCCGAAGAAAGTGAAGGTAGCTATCCAGAATCCTGCCCGGAAATTTATCACCATACGATGAAACAGCTTCACAGTAGTAAGATGCTGAATCTGTGTGATGTGACGGACGGTAAGCCCGTATTACTTGTGAATACGGCGAGTCACTGTGGCTTTACCGATCAGTTTGGCGATCTTGAAGCGATTCATGAGAAATATAAGGATCGCGGACTGGTCGTTCTGGGTGTGTCTTCTGATTCTTTTAATCAGGAAGCAAAGGACGAGGCAGAAGCCGCTGAAGTCTGTTTCAAAAACTTTGGCGTCACCTTTACCATGTTATCGACAGTACCTGTGAAGGGGGAGAATGCTCACCCACTTTTCAAAGAGGTCGCCAGTCAGGACCAGTACCCTCGCTGGAACTTTTACAAGTACATGATTAACCCGGAAGGTAAGGTGGTTCACTCGAATTCGAGTTTCCGCATTCCAGATGAAGAAGTCATCGAGAACCTGCTCAGCAGTGCTGGCCTGTAAAACAGTTTGAACTTCAGACCGGATAAGCCATCTATATCTTTACGTTCATTATGATGGAGAGTAAGACATGGATCTTATCCGGATTTTACTATCAGTACTGGTACCCCCACTTGGTGTGTTTCTGCAAGTTGGTATTGGTGGGGCATTCTGGCTGAATATTCTGTTGACTCTGTTGGGTTATCTGCCAGGTATCATTCACGCGGTATGGGTTATCGCGCGTAGATAGTCGCAGCCTAACGGTTGTGCAAGAACACAAAGAAGCCGCATCTGATGCGGCTTTTTTGTGGGTGTTTGATTTGTTGGTGTTTTAATACCAATACTCCGGCATCCGTGCCTCAGAAGTATTGAAGCCTGACGTCTTACCGGTTTTCAAGACGAGCGTAATCAAGCACGCCGTAGTTCAGCGGACTGTCCTTACGGAACCAGCTATGCAGCTCGTCACTCTTCTGCCAGAAGTCTGGTGACGTGCGACGGACAGCGAACTGCCCTGCCAGCGACTTGTAGTCTTCCTCTGATTCAAGCGCCTTAATGCCAGAGATAAAGTCACCTAACCTGTACTCAGGTACACGGTAAATGGCCGCTGGATAAGTGCCAAGAAGCCCAGGTACGATCGTCAGGTAATCCTCTTCCGGAAGACGATTGTTCTCCTCATACAGCAGGCCCGTCAGGTTGCTGTGGCCGCTTGCTCTCAACAGCGTGAATACCTGAGGGTCACCCATCACCTGATCGATCATAAGGAATGAGATCTCAGGCATCAGTGTGGCTTGCTTACCCACAACATCATTGATCGGTAAGAGTGCTGAAAGCCGCTCAGGAGTGACGGCACCTGACAACTCGTAGCGCATAGAGGTGGCGCCTTTCAGGTGGGTCTTCAGCAGGCCATACAGTTCGATCTTCTGTTCCTGAGTCTGATATTCAATCCCCGGATCGGTAATAACCGAGTCTTCATAATTGACCAGATACTCATCGACTTCATCGCTGGCGTCCCGGTACCAGTAATTGGCCAGTTCAATCCGCTTTTTCTGAGGCAGGAAGGTAAGGAAGTTGTGTTCGCCCTCCATTCTCAGAAAATCCATATACAGACGGGTCATCAGCTGATGGCCGACGTTACCGTAGACATCGAATTCAGCGACCAACAGATAGTGGATGCGCTCAAGCAGAGTGTAATCCACGACCCAGGCGGTTTTGGTCGGTTGCCCAATGAAGCCTTGTTCGACAGAGGAACTGTCGAAATGGCGCATAATAGTGAGTGCCGCATTCGGATTGTGTCCGTCGCCATCCCAGATAAGATCAAGGTCAAGCTCCTTACCCTCAGGGAAGTGCTCGATCATTTTTTGGTTCTTGGCTTCGAGGTAGTCTTTGTGCAGATCAGAGTACTTCAACCAGTTGCTGAGAATACCCGCGTTACTCTCTGCCTCGCCCGGCAAACGAAGGTTATTGCTTTGTTCGCTGAGAAAATCTGCGAGCTCACCAGAGTCAATCGCATCAGGGTCTATAAATACGGCCCAGAAATGATCGTCGATCACATTCAACGCAACTTGCCCGCGACAAACCGGCCCCTTGATAAAGCCACGGATAATGTATTCAGACTCTTCAAGCATAAAGCGATAACGGGATTTCACCGGTAAATCGTGGAAGGCGATAAAGGGATTGGAGGCGATATGAACTTCGTATCCCGGCAAGCTGCTAATTTCATAGTCTGGCTCGTTGAACAGCGACTTCATCCATTCCATGCGCTCATCGTTGAGGCGGTAAGGCATGTGAGTTTTGGCTACGATGGTTTCTTTTATACGCTCTAATCGATAATAGATACGCTTCACGCCCGGGTCGTCATATGGGCGACGCGTTGCTACAACCTCGATGGGGAGACCCGGTGGGGTATACGAACGGACCAGCCGGAAGAAGTTTTCTGGCCGTTGTTTCGGATCGATTCCACGGAAAAGCGGTTCATCTGAAAAATACAGGCTGGCCAGGAAGAGGTGTTCGTACATATACCGACTGGCCAGTTGCTGTTTCAGACTGTCGTCGTTCAGGTACGTTTCCCATTCTTTGATGGTCTCTTTGGTTTCATCGGAAAGGGGCTCCGGCTGAGACATCGGCGAGCCGGCTCTCAGCCACTGCACCAAGGTGTTGTACTCGCTGTCGCTGATTTCAGGCAGGCCATACGGCATTCCCCATTTCGGGTGTTCTTCTGCGTACTCGTTGAACTCTTCGCGCGTCGGACAAGATTGAGAACGATTGAGAGCCAGATTGTAGTCATCACTCAGGAGTGCATTCTCAGGTGCTGGCGCGTTTTTCTTGAGTGCCAGCATTTGATAAATGAGCGAGTTGGCGAGGTTTACCTCCGGACTTTGAGTTCGCTCGTTGAGTACAGAGTGAAAACCCATTTGTCGCCACTCAGCAGTTGAGTCTGCGTCGATACCTAACCGGGTTGGTTCGGCAGCGGTCAGGCGTGTGCCGTGATAAACTTTCTGCGGATTCGCTCCCCGCATAATGCCCTCAGCGGATGTCAGTTTTAACTGACACGGTGCATCGTTACAGGCATGGCAGACAACGCAACGTTGATCGAGAACAGGCTTCACTTCCTCTCTGAACCAGGAAGCTTCTTCAGCGTTGAAGTCAGCTCTGCGCTCTACGATAAGCGATTTACCGAACAATTCATTGGTGTCTAAGGACTGCAGGCCTGCCGTAGCACAGCCTGTCAGGACTATAATCCAGACGAGCCAGGTCTTCTTGAAGAAATTCATCATAATGTCAGTTTACGATCAGGCGTAATCGTATGGGCCACCTTTTTTCAGTGCATTCTGATAAGCCGGAAGTGCGTGTACCTTTTTAACCCAGGCATTGATCGCGGGTAATTTAGACGCAATATCGGAGCGGGTCATGGCTGCTTCCAGAGGGAATATCATCTGAAAGTCAGCGGCAGACATTTCGTCTCCGGAGAACCACATATTTTTACTCAGGTGATCCTCGATAAAGCGCAGGGAGTTTTCAACGTTCGGACTGATAAAGCTTTTCATTACCTGATCAGCAATACCTTTGGCTACCGGTCGAACAAAAAAGGGCATAGGGGCCGTCTTCACTTTGGTAAATACCAGGCTCATCACCAGATACGGCATCAATGAGCCTTCAGCAAAGTGCAGCCAGTATTCAGTCTGCTGAGCTGCATCACTATCTTGTGTGCTGCTGAAACGATTGTCTTTGTCGTAGTTACGGATCAGGTAGTTTACGATTACTGCGGATTCCGCGACGACTTTTCCACCGTCGGTAATCAGCGGAGACTTACCCAGAGGGTGTATCGCCTTGAGTTCATCAGGAGCCAGGTTTGTTTTAGGATCGCGTTTATAAAGCTTGATTTCATATTCGATACCCAGCTCTTCGAGCAACCAGAGAATACGTTGTGAACGCGAGTTTTCAAGATGATGAAGCGTGACCATAAGTACCTGACCATTAAGAATTGAAGTTTACAGACTCTTATAACGGACACGCTTTAGGATTGAAAGTGCCTTATCCGAGCGGGTACTGAATTGAGTGATAAAGAGAGGGATATGCAGCGAAACAGAGTGTTCCGTTGCTTCCAGAGCTGGCCGAATCAATCACATCTGTTTTTAAGCGGAGGTAACCAACCAGGGAACCGCGCTGACGGATAGCATCCCGCGTTGAACTCGGGACAGCATTGTCTGGAAGCGCATTCAGAAACTCGTCTGGAGCCTCCTGAAATCCTCGCATCTCAGAACGAAGTAGATGATCGCCACCCACAAGGAAGTTGTCGCCTGTTCTTTGTAAACGATATCGCCACGGTCAGAGGCCAGGAAAACGTCATACAGGCCTTCGCCACTCAGATACTCGCGCTTCTCATGGGAGTTTCCGTTTATCGATCTGCCTAATCAGAATAGAATACGAATATAGGTCTGGGTCTCTGTGTCATGTATGACACAGTCCCGTAATTTTGGTAGGGCCGATGGGCCTGTTTAAGAGTGTAGTAGACAATGGAACGGACAGAGCGGGATTTTTACGCGCGCGATAAAGAAGATCAGGAAGCCTTTCTGACGCAAACCTGGTGCAATGACTGCATGGAAGTGGACCTGGGAATGAAAGACCCGGTTGAGTACGAAATGGGCGGCGTTGTTTATATCGACGGTAAGTGTGTAAAGTGTGGCAGCACGGTTACGACTGAGATTGCCGACGATGATACGGACGGAGAGTGGGACGACGAGTAATGTCATCCCATTCGTAGTGAGCAGGCTTTGATCGCAGATTAAGCCTGTTCTTCTGCTTTCTTCCAGCGGGTAAACATCAGCGAAGCGATGAACATCAGCGCTATGGTCAGAACCTGAAGCCACATCCAGGTGCCAGCTCCTGTTGCGATAATCACAACGAAGTAGAACATGGCCATGTACGCAAGCCAGGAGGCTGCGTAATGCGATTTCTTGATGATGCCCGGAATGAATAGCAGCAGTGGGATACACTTCACTAGCCAGAACATCAGTGTAGCTCCGAGAATATCCTCATCGCCTTTTACATGTTCCGGTGCGCTGGCGTAAGTTCCTGCCAATAAAAGACCGAAGAGGCCGAGATAACAGAGCACCATCGCCCACCAGGCGCGGTTTGACTTCATTCTTCCGCTCCTGACAGTCGTTTAGCCAGTGTTGCCATACGTGCCCCCTGAGCTTTACAAAGTCCTATTTCTTCCTTGCTTAACTCGCGATCACCGTTCGGGCCCGCCCAATGCGTAGCGCCGTAAGGGGTACCGCCTGAGGAGGTTGTGGATAAACCGGCCTCGCTGTACGGCAGGCCTGCTATGACCATCCCGTGATGCATCAATGGCGTCATCATCGAAGTCAGGGTGGTTTCCTGGCCGCCGTGTAAGGACGAAGTAGAAGTGAACACACTGGCAGGTTTATCAATCAGCGCGCCCGTCAGCCAGAGGTTGCTGGTGGTATCGAGGAAATATTTCAGTGGTGCTGCCATGTTGCCAAAGCGGGTTGGGCTACCCAGCACCAGACCTGAGCAGTGCTTGATATCGTCGAGAGTGCAATAGACTGCGCCGTCATCTGGCACTGCCGGCGCAGTGGCTTCAGATTCCGGGCTGACTTCTGGCACAGTGCGTAAACGGGCCTCCAGTCCGGCTGATTCGATACCTCGTGCAATCAGCTTAGCCATTTCGGCAGTTTTGCCGTGGCGGCTGTAATAAAGCACCAGAACGTAGGGCGTAGCCATTAAATAATCTCCAGTACCTGCTCTGGTGGACGGCCGATGCGAGCCTGGTCACCCTTGATCACAATAGGGCGCTCAATAAGCTTGGGTGATGCGATCATCGCCTGAATGATGGCGTCGTCAGCGACGTTTTTATCATTCAGACCATGTTCTTTATATTCGGCTTCTTTGGTTCGAAGAAGCTCACGCGGCGTAATGCCGAGCTTATCTATGACCGCTTTCAGGGTCGCTGCATCGGGTGTTTCTTTCAGATACTCGACCACCGTTGGTTCGACGCCGTTTTCTTGTAAAAGCGCCAGTGTCTGGCGGGACTTGGAGCAACGGGGATTGTGATAAATGGTAATATCGCTCATGCTTTTTCTGAATTCCGGTAGACAGTCATTTGGTCGCCATTGTAACAAGGATACCCGCTAAGGATACCTATGAAGCCGAGTTTTATCCCTGAACCAGCCCATGTCGGACGCGTTTTATGGCAGACACTCAAGCGTTTCGAAAGCATGGAGCGTCGCAAGGAAGCTGCTGCTCTGACATACACCACACTGTTCGCTCTGGTGCCTGTGATCACCGTCAGCTATTCGATACTCAGTGCTATCCCGACGCTGCAGGAGTGGGGGCAGGATGCGAACCAGCAACTGCTTAGCTATGTTCTGCCGCAGGGCAGTGAAGTGATTACGGATTACCTGCGCCAGTTCAGTGAGCAGGCAAGACAGCTGACCTGGATCGGTATCGCCGCCTTATTTGTGACTTGTATTTTCCTGCTGCAAACCATTGAAGGACAGTTCAACCGAATCTGGAACGTTGAAAGTTCGCGTTCGAAAATTCAGACATTTTTCCGCTACTGGGCTGTATTGAGCCTCGGTCCGCTGCTGTTTGGTGCCGGAGTGGCCACATCTTCTGTTCTGGCGTCGATGCCGCTTTGGGAGAGCTCTCCCGGTGGGCCTCTGACAATACTAGCGCGGCTTATCCCGTGGATACTGACCATCGGCGCAGTGACCGTGGTCTATCTGATGGTGCCTAATTGTAAAGTACCCGTGCCTCATGCATTGATAGCCGCCATTATCGTTGCCTCGGCCTTTGAATTGGGCAAGTTTCTGTTCAGTGGCGCTCTGGGGCTTTTTCCATCATATAAGCTGATTTATGGCGCGTTTGCTGCCGTTCCGCTGTTTCTGTTGTGGATCTATGTATCCTGGATGCTTCTGCTACTGGGGGCTGAGCTGAGCTATGGCCTGAGCCATTATCGTCGGCCTGGTGCAGGGCGTCATCCGGTGAATGAGCGATTGCGACTGGCAGAAATTCTGATCAAAGCCCGGAGTGGTGAACCTCTAAATCGCGAGCTGGATATCCGGCGCCAATTGGGTGACGTCGATGCAGGGCGAGTTACCAATATGCTTAATGAATTTCGCAAGTCGGGTTGGGTTGTATTCACGGAGGAGGGGCGCTGGGCCTGGGTTCGGGCGCCTGAGACCATTAAAACCTCTGAGTTCTTTGCCGGGCAGGCATTGAAGGAGCTGTGTAAGGCCAATGCCGGAGATGCCAAAAAGCTGGTGAAATTACGCCAATGGCAAAATGACTTTAGTTCAGAGTTCGGAGAGCGCTTCGATATACCGCTCAGTGAATTACTTGACTGAGAGCGCGTGTCAGCCCCGAGTGATGAGCAGATACATCAGGAGAACCCAATGAAACATGCGATACAGGAAATAGCGAGTGAGGCGGGCACGCCCGAGATCAGCGCTCCGGCGGTCTCGCTGCGCGTACACCCGCAAAGGTCATCGCTCTACGAAGAATTGCACAACCGTCCATCGCCAATCATTGAGGGCGGTTGTCAGGTCACTCACTTTACAGTGATGCTCGATAACAATCGTGAAGAAATTCTCGAGCACGTAAATGACCTATGTCGTCGTTATAGTGTGCCGGCTCCGGGTAACGACTCCAGTTGCTTGTATCAGGATTTTGGTGGGTTTGAGCTGCGCTGGGAACGCCATCTGGAATTTGCGAACTTCACCTTTATCAGCAAAGACGCAGCCCCGTTTTCTGACGATGCTCTGGCGTTTATTCCTAAAGACTGGCTAGCCAGCATGCCCGGAGAATTAGTCGTAGCCGTTAATCTGGTGATGGTTGAATCCGAACCCAGTGACGTTGACCTGAAGCGCTGGTTCGAAGGTCAGCGTGTGTCTGGTTCAGAAGTCGCTGAGAATAAAGCCCAGGTCTGGACCGCGTTTAAGCTTCATAGCGACGGATTTGGGCGTATCGTCGCCTGGAACCGGGATCTCAATGCTTATCAGGCCGGTCGCATGGTACAGCGGTTGTGTGAGCTGGAAACTTACCGCCTGATGTCATTGCTGGCTCTGCCTGTAGCCCGGGAAATGGGCGCAGAATTGTCACGTATCGAGGACAATCTGGCGACTCTGAATTTGAGTATCTCAGAAATCGACAAAGACAAAGATGAGCGCGAGCTGCTGCAGGAACTGTCGCATCTGGCGGCAGAAGTCGAGCGCCATCGCTCTGACACAAACTTCCGATTCTCAGCTTCAGTGGCCTACCACGATCTGGTCAGAGACAGAATCAAACAGCTGCAGGAAGTCCCAATGGATGGTGTTCAGAGCCTGCAGGAGTTCCTTGAGCGTCGACTGACGCCAGGCATCAAAACCTGTAACTCGGTCAGGGATCGTCTTGAGGATTTGTCGCGTCGTATTCACCGGACCACAAGTCTGCTGAGAACACGAGTCGACTTGTCGATTCAGGAGCAGAATCAGCACCTGTTATCCTCCATGAACCGTCGCAGTCAGTTGCAACTGAGATTGCAGCAGACGGTGGAAGGGCTCTCGGTGGTTGCTATCGGCTACTATCTGTTGTCGTTGCTGGAAATAGCATTTAATGGCCTGAAAGCGGTAGGGGTACCTATCGATGTCAGTCTGGCGAAGGGCGTAGCGATGCCTGTGGTGCTGTTATTGGTGCTGCTCGGTGTTCGCAGCGTCCGAACGCATATTACACGACGGAACCGGGCTGCTGACGGAAACAGCGGAAAATCAGAGCGGCAGTAAACTGACACTGTGCGGTAAGAAACGACCGCATATCTTTTTATCTATCTGATTTTTAAAGGATTTGTTATTTTGGCTTGCTAATTGCTGAATCCTCCTCATCTTCAGTGGAGGATGCAGTATGCTGAATTGGTTGCCTGAACATATACAGAAGCCGGTGGCGTCGATACCAACCACCGGCACTCCTCATTCTCTCGTCCGTCGTTCAGCGGATGTATTGGCTCTTCTTATTCGCGATGCGCTGCTGGCGGGCGATCATGAGAGCGCATTCGCACTTGCCGGAGTACGTGATGTACTCAATGGTCTGAGTAAACCGACAGATCCTCTTCGTCGACGTGCCGAATCTGACGCATATGACTTTATTGCCGACTACACTGAAAGTCAGGCAGAGGTTGGAGTGCGCGGGCAGGCTCTTGCAGATCTGAAACTCGTTGCTGATGTTCTTGCAGCAACCGATATCGCCCGTAAACAGGAAGCAGCCTCTGGGCAACTCTGCAGTTTTGCCCGTGTTGAAGAGATTATCGGAAATTTGTATGCGAAAAATAACGACTAGCCTGCTGCTGTCATTGGCAGCACTTCAGGCAAATGCGTCCACCTTTCAATGGGGGCAGGAAATTTCAGGGGCGCCCGACAGCGGCGTAGGTACACGATTTGCGACCAGCACCGTTGCGATTTCATTGCCGCTTGAGCGGGCTGACCGTGGCACAGAATCTCTGACTTCTGATGTGTCTCTGGAGTTAACTGAATTCCGTTGGGAAGGCGCGAATGCCGCAGAGGGTGAATACATCTGGTTATCTGTGCCAATTAAATACCGACAGAAACGCACTGGCAGCACTGAGTTTCACCTGATGGCTGAGCCCGGCGTCATGACGGACCTCGATGCTGTTGGTACTGAGAATCTCAATCTGAACGTTGAGGTCAGTGGCCGGACTTACACGGGCCGCACGACCTTCTGGCAATACGGTATTGTGGTTGACCGTAAATTTGGCGACCGCAAACCCCGGCCGCTTCTGGCGCTGGCCACCAAGCTGACCTCCGATACTGAAATGTGGTTGGGTTTTCCCAAGTCGAATATTCAGACCCGATGGAGTCAGGAGTTCTCAACCTATGCCCGCTTCTATCCTGACGGTGGTTACTGGAAAGAAGAAGTCGATGATCTGACCCCAGCAAAGGTAACGACCGTCTCTTATACGAACTGGAGAATGGGGGTTGGTGCAGAGTTTCGCTGGCGCAATGGCGTGTGGCTGAATGCCGAGATTGGTCAGCTAAGAAATCGTACGATCAGAGCGACCGACAGTACCGGAGTTGAAGTCAGTGCAGACCCGGCTGAAAACGGTTACTGGCAGCTGGGTGCCAGCCTGAGATTCTGATACATTGGGCAGAGTGTCACATAACAGGTTGCTTATGCTTCTCTTTGCCCGCTACATCCGGTTTTACCCTCTACTTCTGGCGGTAGTTTTCGCTTCTATGATGCCCTCTGGTGCATCTGCAGCACCGCCACCATTCCCCGACAGTGAATTAATCGAACGTTCTGAAGAGAGTGTTTCGCGTTACAGGCTTGTACTTTCTGAACTGAAGCACCAGCGTGCGGATACATTTGGAGAGCGTGAGTTGCGTGTCTCCGGAGAACGTGAGCGTACCGTGTATAATTTGCCGGACGGCGTAAGTCTCGAAGAGGTGAGAGTGTACTTCCGGCGTCAGACCGATGGCCAGAGAACGCTCTATGAGTGTATTGGTATCGATTGCGGAAGCAGTAACTTCTGGGCAAACGACGTGTTTGATCTGTCCAGCCTGGTCAGCCGCGACAAAGATCAGGCGTATTTCGTAACCATTGAGCCATACGCTGATACCCAGAAACTGACCATGGTGTATATCTCCATGCGTGGCGGGCGTCAGCCGAAAGTTCTGATTGATCAGCTAGTCACACGGGCACCCCTGAAAATCGGTCAGGTCACCCAGGACGAAGTACTTGCATCATTGTCCGTGACGTCGGGCTGGCTTCCGGGCTTTGTAGCAGACAGTCGTGGCGTGAACGTTACCGAAAGCCAGATTCTGTTCGATGCTATTCAGGGCCTCTCTGTTGGTCTGAAGACACGCTTACACTTGATGGTGCATTGTTATGATGGTGCACATATCAAGGACACATTAGAATGCTCCGAACGTTTGGCCGAGCAGGTACGCAAAGCGTTACCGGGCATTGATGTCAGAGCGCTGGGTGCATTAACTCCAGCCCCTGCGGCGGACCGCCGACCGGCTGTTCGCTTTACGTTCTGGCCGGGCCGTTAAAGCAGATAAATGCCAGCTCTGGCCTGGCGATAGGACTCGAAAATCCGATGAAGCAGTCAAAGAAAACCGTCGCTCTCGCGCTGGGGAGCGGTGGCGCACGTGGTTATACCCACATAGGCGTTATCCAGGCGCTTGAAGAGCGTGGCTACGATATCGTGAAAATTTCCGGCTGCTCAATGGGCGCCATTGTTGGTGGCTTTTATGCAGCAGGAAAACTTCCCCAGTATCGTGATTGGGTCACCAGTCTCGGTTATATCGACGTTCTTAAACTTGTGGATTTCAGCTTGTTATCCGGTGGTGCTATCAAGCTTGAGAAAGTCTACGGTGTTATCAGTGAGCTTCTCGGCGAGATCAATATTGAAGACCTGAATATTCCCTACACCTCGGTGGCTACTGATCTGAAGCATGAAAAAGAAATCTGGTTCCAGCGGGGTTCACTGGTCGAAGCGATGCGTGCTTCTGCTGCGATTCCAACCATTCTTGAACCCGTCATCACTGACACAATGATGCTGGTGGACGGCGCGGTATTGAACCCTTTACCTATTACCCCGTGCGTGTCAGCTCATGCTGACCTGATTATTGCCGTTGATATCAATTCGGATGTGCCGACACCACAGAACCTCGTAAGAGATGTTGCGGAATCTGAAAGCGAAAAGAAAGCCTGGCTCAATACCGTTATGGATCGTGCTTCTGAGTGGCTTGGTAAGCGCACGAATGAAGCCCGTAAAGAAGCGAATGAGAATCTGGGAAAACTGGAGACCCTGACCCGTATGTTTGAGGTCATGCAGTCTTCTCTGAGTCGCTTTAAGACGGCAGGGTATCCGCCTGATCTGCTGATCCGTATTCCGACTGAAAGCTGTGAAATGTACGAATTTTATCGTGCACAGGAGATGGTTGATCTGGGCTATCAGATTGCTAACGACGCGCTTGATGCGTTCGAGCACGGCCACAGTAGTCTCTATGGTGAGCGCCGCTGCTGATCCTGATACAATAGCGCCTTTTTTGGACGGCCAGACCTGATGAAATTCGACCAACTTGCTCAGGAAGCTATCAATGAACTGTCTACGTTGCAGGATTTTGTGCGCTGGGCTGTGAGTCGGATGGCGGAACATGAGGTTTATCATGGGCATGGTACTGACAATCCGTGGGATGAAGCGCTGTATCTGGTTGCGCACGCACTAAACTTACCATGGCAGCTGGCGGACAACTGGCGGTCTTCGAAGCTGACCCGGTCCGAGCGGGAACGTGTTATCGACCTGCTGAGTCAGCGGATATACGAAAAAGTACCGACACCGTATTTGACGGGGGAAGCCTGGTTTTGTGGTAAACCCTATCTGGTCGATGAGCGGGTTCTGGTGCCACGCTCACCAATTGGTGAACTCATTCAGGCGCGTTTTTCGCCCTGGCTCCCTGAAGGTGCAGAGCCTGCGCGTATTCTGGATCTTTGCACAGGTTCTGGCTGTATCGGCATCGCTTGTGCGCACGAGTTCGGCGATGCTCAGGTGGAGCTGCTCGATATTTCGTTTGAGGCCTTAGAAGTCGCTGAGGCAAATATTGGCCTGCACGTCGTTGACGATCGTGTCTTTGCATTACAGTCTGACCTGTTTTCTGCGGCATCCGGGCGTTACGACATCATTGTGTCGAACCCTCCGTACGTCGATGCCGATGATATGGCGGAGTTGCCGAAGGAATACCGCCACGAACCTGAGCTTGCACTGGCAGCCGGGGATGATGGTCTGGATCTGGTCAGAATTATGCTGGCGGAGGCCCGGGAGTATCTGACGGACGACGGTATCTTCATTCTGGAGGTCGGCAACAGCTTCCCGGCCTTGCAGGCGGCATACCCACAGTTGGCTTTTGAGTGGCCCGAGTTTGAACATGGTGGGCACGGTGTCTGTGTTCTGAGAGCTTCAGACCTTGATGTATTAACTGAAGAATTAACAACAGGCGCGTGAGCGCTGCGACGGAAATCTTATGTCTGGTAACACTTTCGGAAAATTATTCACAGTCACCTCGTTCGGTGAAAGTCACGGACTTGCCCTTGGGGCTATTGTTGATGGTTGCCCTCCGGGTATTCCACTGACTGAAGAAGATCTGCAGGCTGACTTGGATCGTCGTAAGCCTGGAACTTCGCGTCATACGACTCAGCGTCGCGAGCCTGACCAGGTGAAGATTCTTTCTGGCGTTTTCGAAGGCAAGACCACGGGTACTCCGATTGGTCTGATCATCGAAAATACAGATCAGCGCTCTAAAGACTATTCGAACATTGCCAAAACCTTCCGCCCCGCACATGCTGACTACGCCTACACGCAGAAGTATGGTTTCCGCGACTATCGTGGTGGTGGTCGTTCATCTGCACGCGAAACCGCGATGCGTGTTGCTGCTGGCGCGATTGCAAAGAAAGTGCTTGCCGGAAAGGGCATTGAAGTCCGTGGTTACCTTTCTCAGCTTGGTCCAATTAAGGCTGAGGCCTTCGACTGGAACGAGGTTCACAACAATCCTTTCTTCTGTCCTGACGCGAGTAAAGTGCCAGAAATGGAAGAGTACATGGATAAGCTGCGCAAAGAGTGTAACTCTATTGGTGCCCGCATCAGCGTCGTAGCAACAGGCGTAAAGCCGGGTCTCGGTGAGCCGATCTTTGATCGCCTCGATGCGGATCTCGCTCACGCACTCATGAGTATCAACGCAGTGAAGGGCGTAGAAATTGGCGACGGTTTTGATGTTGTCGAACAGAAAGGCACTGAGCACCGGGACGAAATGTCGCCAGAAGGCTTCCTGAGTAATCATGCGGGTGGCGTACTTGGCGGAATTTCTACGGGACAGGACATCATTGCGCATATTGCGCTTAAGCCAACCTCGAGCATGGCTCTGCCGGGGCGCTCTGTAGATACTGACGGTAATCCGATCGAGGTCATCACGAAAGGTCGTCATGATCCGTGTGTTGGTATTCGTGCGACACCAATTGCCGAAGCCATGATGGCCATCGTGCTGCTTGATCACCTGATGCGTGATCGTGGCCAGAATGCCGATGTTGTATGCACTACGCCAGTGATTCCAGGCCAGGCGCCGGAATAAACATCAAGATAAGCACTTCGACTACCAGCGGGCACTCATGACCGCTGGTATCTTCACCTCATACGTATGTCTGGTCGTCCGCTGATGCCAGTTTCACCGTCACGCTTCGCCTTATTTTACGCCCTGTACTTCGCACTCCTGGGGTGTATTGCTCCGTTCTGGGGCCTGTATCTGAAACACCTCTCGTTCACTGCGGTCGAAATTGGTAGCCTCATGGCCTTGTTTGGCGTTGTCAGAATTCTTGCCCCCAATATGTGGGCCGCGCAGAGCCAACGATTCCGTGGCCCGGTTCAGATGGTGCGATTGGCTGGTCTTCTTACCCTGGTCTGCTTTTCTCTGATCTACGTCACACAAAGCTTCTACGGCGTGGCTGCAGTAATGATCGCCTATGGTTTTTTCTGGGCAGCCATGCTGCCGCAGTACGAAGTGCTCTGTATGCAGTCTTTGTCGAATCAAGTTGATCGTTATAGTCGTGTGCGCATGTGGGGGTCGGTTGGCTTTATCGTCAGTGTCGTATTGCTGGGTGCGGTGCTTCAGGCGTTGAGTATCTCAGTGCTACCTGCGGTGATGTGGGCACTCATGTTTTGCATCGTCGGTAATGCCTGGCTGATGCCACACGTTAACCATCCGGTCAAACCTGATAGTCCGACGGACCAGCAGTTCTGGCGACGATTGCTTCAGGGCCCTGTGGCCGGCTTTATTCTTCTTAATGTCCTGCTTCAGCTTTCTTTCGGCCCTTATTACACCTTTTTCAGTATCTATTTGGAGGAGGCCGGCTACAGTGCCAGTCTGACCGGTGTGATATGGGGAGTCGGGGTAATTGCCGAAGTCATTCTGTTCTGGCAGTTCGGACGCATCATGCATCTTCTCAGTTGGAGGGCGTGGATTGTTCTGAGTCTGGCCCTGACGGCCGTTAGATGGACGTTGACCGGATACCTTATCGGATCTCTCTGGGTGCTTCTGCTGTTGCAAATCTTACACGCGTTCAGTTTTGGCGTGATGCATGCCGTATCCATGCGTTACGTTCAGGCACTTTTCCCTGATCATCTTCAGGGTCGCGCACAGGCATTGTACAGCAGTGTCAGTTTTGGCTTAGGAGGTGCAGTTGGTGCCTGGGTCAGTGGCTTGCTCTGGGAGCCGCTGGGTGGCACGCTGGTATTTGTGCTTGCAGGGGGCGCATCTGTGGCCGGTGCGGTCGTAGCCTGGCTTAGTTTGTCCCCTGACGAGCAGCGACAGAGCCGCCAATAACCACAAAAAGGAACACGAAATGAAAGTGAATGTCACATTCGATATGACGCCAGAAGAATTCCGTCGTCTGCTTGGTTTACCCGACGTTCAGCAATTTCAGACAGATGTGTTTGAACAAATGATGGAAAAAATGAAGGCGGGAGAAGATGGATACGATCCTATGAGTGTCTACCAGCCAATGATGGAAAAAGGCATGAGTGCAATGACCAATTTTCAGCAGAATCTGATGTCTATGATGATGGCTGGACAGTCCAAAGACTGACTTAATTGGATAAATTCGGACACAGTGACGGGCAATGTAAGCTTTGCTCATTCCGGTGCGGTTGAAGGGGTGCAATCACCGCTGTGACTGCTACTTTAATCGTACGGCTGTCACCCAAGTGTAATGTTACTTCTGCAGCATGTGGAAGTGACAGTTGTTCTTACCAACCATTGAAGGAGCAAGACCATGCAAGAGAATATTCTTAATGCATTCGCTGAACAGGCAAAAACGATGTACGCGCCTATGTCGAAGTTCAACAGTCTGTTCGTTGAAAACATGGAGAAGCTGACTGAGTATCAGATCAACGCGGTTAAGAGCTACGCTGAAATGGGACTGAGCCAGATGAAATCTGCGGCTGATGTACAGGACCTGGAATCAATGCGTACGTTCGCGTCGTCTCAGGCTGAAGTTGCATCTGGCATGAACAAGAAAATCATGGAAGACGTTAAAACACTGTCTGACATGACTATGGAGTTCAAAACCCAGATGGAAGGCATCATGGAAGAGATGCGTAACACTGCGGCAGAGACTGCGAAAACAACAGCTAAAACTGCAGCGTCGAAAGCCAAAGCGGCTTAATCTGGCGGCTGCAGTAGATAAGGCCACCCTTTGCGGTGGCCTTTTTTGATCGGACGTCTTACTAACTGAGTTGTTTATTAATTGCATGGAGATTGAACGTCGATGAGTGATGTGTCTGAGCAGCTGACGGCTGCAGTTAGCGATTATTATGATATGGCTATACAGGCGGCGGAGCATACCGGCAAAGTTTGGGAAAAATTCATAAAGCAGCCGACCTCAGCAGAAGACCCGGCAGCGTGTGTATTGAACGATTTCTCAGAAGCCCTTAAAGAGCTGGGCGAAGCCATGATGGAGCACCCGGATAAACTTATCGATGACCAGATGGATCTGCTTAAACAGCAGCAGGCGTTATTTCAGTACACTGTGCTTCGCTTGATGGGCAAAGAGGTTGAGCCCGTCGTTGAGCCAGAAAAAGGCGATAAACGATTCAGGAATGCTGAATGGGAAGCGAACCCTTTCTTTGATTACCTGAAGCAGCTTTACCTTATTCAGGGAAATACCCTGAAAAAGATGATTGACGACACAGACGGCCTCAGCGATAACGCACGACGTAAAGTTGAATACCTGATCCGTCAGTATACAAATGCGATGGCACCCTCCAATTTTGCCGGCCTGAATCCTGATGTGATCAATAAAACGCTCGAAACCGGAGGAGCGAACCTCGCTCACGGTATCGAGCAACTAACTGAAGATCTGGAGGCCAGTGCGAATGGCGCATTAAATGTTGCTATGACGGATACTTCGGCCTTTCAGGTGGGTGTGAACGTAGCAACGACGCCAGGAAAGGTGGTATACCAGAATGAGCTGATGCAGCTGATTCAATATTCGCCAACAACGGAAGAAGTTTTCAAGCGCCCACTTCTGGTCATTCCGCCTTTTATCAACAAATACTACATCATGGACCTGCGTGAGAATAACTCGCTGCTTCGCTGGCTGGTAGGTCAGGGGCATACGGTGTTTGTTATCTCGTGGGTTAACCCCGGCCCGTCATTACGTGATAAAGGTTTTGATAACTACCTGCTGGAAGGCCCGGTAGAGGCGTTGAATGTGATCGAGCAGATTACTGGTGAAAAAGATGTTAACGCGATCGGTTACTGCCTCGGCGGCACTCTGTTATCGGCGACTCTGTCTTACCTGAAGAAAAAGCGCAAAGAACGTATTAAGTCGGCCACCTTTCTTGCGACACTGATCGACTTTTCGATGCCGGGAGAAATTGGTGTATTCATTAACGAAACGACCATTGCTGGGCTGGAAAAACAAATGGACATGCTCGGTTATTATGATGGCCGTCAGATGTCTTTCAGCTTTAATACATTGCGCGAGAATGATCTTTTCTGGTCTTTCTTTGTGAATAATTATCTGAAGGGCGAGCGCCCGGCTGCATTTGATTTACTGTACTGGAATACGGACAGTACGAATCTTCCTGCGCGGATGCATTCGTACTATCTGCGCAACATGTATCTGAATAATCTTCTGCGCGAGAAGAATGCATTGGAAGTCGATGGCGTAAAAATCGATCTTTCTGCGGTTAAAATTCCAACATATTTCCTGTCGACGTCCCAGGATCATATTGCTCTGTGGAAAGCCTCTTACGAAGGCGCCAAAGTGCTTGGTGGAAAGCCACGTTTTGTCCTGGGTGGCTCAGGTCATATTGCAGGTGTTATTAATCCTCCAGCCGCCGACAAATACAACTACTGGACCAACGACTCCTTGCCTGAAGACAGTGATGAATGGTTCCAGGGCGCCGAGAGCCATCGTGGCTCATGGTGGCCGGACTGGGAGGCCTGGATTCAGGAGCAGGGTGGTGCAGAGCGTGTACCCGCCCGGGAACCGGGAGACGGCCCGCTGGCGGCCATAGAAGATGCCCCCGGTAGCTATGTTCGTATGCGTATTCAAGACGTTGTCGGGCGTTGAATGGTGTTTGTATGATTCCACTCATAGTTGCTCAGGCAGTTTCTGTCGGAGCAACTTTTGGGTATCATCAAAACCTTAGTCAGCATTGAGAGAAGCTCGTGTCTCAGTTTGATCAGGAATCGATCGTCTACGGCGTGATTCGCCATATTCCTTCCACAGAAGATCTCGCAGCCCGTCGCGAGCGCCGCACCAACTGGGGAGCGATCCAAACCTTACCTGTCGGTTTGGATGATGACTTCTCCCTACTTAAGCGAGAGATGTTTTCAATTTCAGGCGATGATATTTTCAGTGGCGCTTACCAGACTCAGATCATTCACTTCGCTGCCTCTTATCGTGCTGTAGAGTATGAGTGGGAAAGCTGGTTGCGCCAGTTCGAAAGTCTGCTGAAAGCGATGCACTGGGTTTCCGCCACGGTTCACCTGGAAACCGAACTCTCTGGTAAGCACACATTCAACTGGCAAGCAGAGCATGGACATCAGCCCTCAGATGCTGAATTGCGTATGAGTTGTGAGTGGGAGCGGGAGGGTGCTTTTGCCATCTGACTTTCACTCTGGCGATGGACAGGCGCCAGAAGAGGGTGTCATCCGCGTTCCCTACGACCGCCTTTCTGCCGACGCCCTGGACGGTATTATCGAAGAGTTTGTCAGCCGTGAAGGCACCGATTACGGCGACTATAACTACTCTTTTGACGACAAAAAAGAACAGGTTCGTGAGCAGATACGCCGCGGACAGGTTGTCATCCTGTTTGACCCGGTTGGGGAAACCTGCCAACTGGCGCTTCTCGATCAGTTACCCCCGGGGCTTTGACCATCGGCTTTTATAATTTATTGCGGATTAAATCCCGCAATAAAAACCGGTTTGGTGCCAAAGCATCGATCACGGTTTGACTGGTACTGACGGCATCACCAGCCATCTGTTCGGCGATCAGTTCTGCGCATAAAGAAGAGGACGCCAGTCCTCGCGAGCCGTGGCCAATATTCAACCAGACTCCGCTCATCCAGGGCATAGGCTCACGAGGGATGCGCTTCGCGTTTTTGGTCATCGGGCGAAAGCGCTTTACGAATTCATCTTTAACAACCAGTGGTCCCGCCATCGGCAGGTAGTCCGGTGTTGTACAGCGAAAGCCCACACGGCCACCAATAATTTCAGCGGAGTTCGCAGCAGTTTCCCATTCAGCACCAAAATCACAGAGATGGCTCAGGTTGGTTTGATGATCCGAGTCCCGAAGCTCTGCTTCTTCATCTTTTAAGTTATAGGTAGCACCGAGTACGAGGCGCCCGTTGAGTGGCGGTGCCATGTAGCTGCGCGCACAGAGTACGGTATCTGCCGTTGGTAATGCATCAGCATTAAGATAAGTAAGCTGCCCACGAATTTTTTTGGTTGGCAGGTAGCTATGCTCACCAGCAAGTTCATTCGCTTGGTGGGCTGTTGCTATTACGATCGCAGAGGCATCAAGGTCACCAGAGTCTGTAGTAATGGCCAGTGCATTCTGTTCGCCGGTTATCCTTGTTACTGCGGCGGTAATAAACTGAATATTCGGGTGGTTGACGAGAGCTTTGCAGAAATCAGCCGGAGATACCCATCCGGCCGCTGGGAAGATCAGCCCTTTCTTTTCGCTATCAGACGCTACGAATTCAGCGGGTGGTTTATGCCGCTCTATGAAGCGTTGCTGACGCACTTCTTCTTTAGCGCTGTAGGCGAGCTGTAGTACGCCACAGGCATCCCAGGTTTTATTATTCTCTACTGGAGCTTCCAGCATACGCTCGACTTCTTTCAGAGCGAGCAGATAGGCCTGACGATAAAAATCAGAATGGGTTGCCTGATCGTCTGCGGCCAGCTTTATGTAAAGTCCGCCTTGTGGATTCCCTGAGGCCCCATTGGCGATACCTTCAGGGTCGCACAGCGTGACCCGGAAACCACGCTCTGCCAGCGCTCGCGCTGTGGTGCAGCCAGAGAGACCAGCACCTGCAACGACGACTTTGCTGGCGTCTGTAAGTGGTGCAGGAAACAGTTGCCATGGTAGATGGTTATGCAACCGACTTTGCTCTGGGCCGGTGGTTGCCGCATACCTGCCTGCGAGCATTTCTCTTTTGCGGCCGAAGCCTGGTACTTTTGCGATGTTAAAACCGGCGCCTTTTAACCCTCGCCTGACCACGCCTGCTGCGGTAAAGGTCGCCACCGTCGGTATTCGATTTGAGCGAGGGTTTCTGCTAATGCGTCGAATCTCAGAAAACAGCGCGTCAGACCACATCGCAGGGTTTTTCGCTGGGGCAAAACCATCAAGAAACCAGGCGTCAACCGGGCCATTCAGTTGGGGGAGAGCAGAATGAACATCATCAAAAATCAGCGTCAAAGAGACCCGCTCATCCGGCCATTTGAGAGTATGGAATCCTCTTAATGCCGGAGGGTAAGCTTCAATAAGCCTGTCTGATAATTCCCTAAGCTCCGGCCACAGGGCCAGTGCTTTTTGCAGTTGTTCACGGCTTAACGGGAATTTTTCGATGCTGGTAAAGTGCAGCCAGTTATTCTCGCCACGAGTGGATTGGAAAGCCTGCCAGGTAGCAAGAAAATTGAGCCCGGTGCCAAAGCCGGTCTCAATAATGCGGAAGGGCGCCTGGTGAGACTGCCAGCGCTGCGGAAGGCCATTCTGTTTCAGAAAAACGTAGCGGGTTTCCTCCAAGCCGTTCTCAACTGAAAAGTATGGGTCGTCGAAGTCATCAGCCACCGGGAGGCCATGCTCGTTCCAGGTGAGGTCTGGATGCCTCAGGACCGTATCGGTATCACCCGTGGTTGTTTCTTTGATGCTCAAATTTCTCATCCGTCCGGTTTCTCGGTGCGTATTGTAATAAAGCTGACGAAGGAGCGGTATACTCCCGGCTATGATGATTGAAATAGCAACCGTACTCTTTCCTGTCGTGCTCTGTGCATTGCTGGGCGCAATATGGGCACATACCCGCACTGGCTACGACAGTGATTTTGTGTCCCGCCTGGTGCTGAATATAGGCGCGCCTTGCCTGATGTTATCGGTATTAGGGCAGGTCGATATTGATCCTCAGGTCTTCGGTCAGACAGCTCTGGCATGCGTGCTGGTAACGGTCTTGATGACACTTCCGGGCATCATAGTGCCGCGTATGCTGGGGGACAGTGTCCGCACGTATTTGCCGTCATTTCTTTTTCCGAACGTCGGCAATATGGGGCTTCCTGTTTGTATGCTGGCATTTGGCGAGCAGGGGCTGGCTCTGGCACTGGCATTTTTTATGATGTTGTCTGTCGCGCATTTCCCAGTAGGTATTCTGCTTGCAGGAGGAAAAGACGCCGGAGGACTAAGTGGTGTAGCGCGTATGCCTATTATGTATGCAATTCTGCTTTCCGTGATTCTTGTTATCAGCGGCGCGCGTTTGCCTGAATTTTTGAATAACGCGGTGGCCTTGATCGGTGGTATGACCATTCCCCTTATGTTGATTACCCTTGGTGTATCGCTCTATGGTCTGCAGGTCAGCGGGTGGGGGAAGGCATTTTTATACAGCCTGATACGGATACTCGGCGGTCTCGCAGCCGGGTTGGTTGTGTGCTGGTTTATGGAGCTCGAGGGCGTCGCTCGGGGCGTGGTGCTCATCCAGAGTTCGATGCCTGTGGCGGTATTCAATTACCTTTTTGCCGTCCGCTATAACAAAGAACCCGGCGCAGTGGCCGGGTTAGTGGTCGTGTCGACCTTTCTGTCGTTCGCATTCCTGCCGGTTCTTCTGGCAGTGTTACTTTGACAGACTCGCGGCTGACGACTGTGGGTCGATCATCCGCATAGGGCTTCAGTTTTCAATCAGAGGCGCGGGTGCTTCTTCGCTCTCTTTTTCAACGATGACAGCGCTGTTGATAATAATATCTTCTGCTGGCTGATCGCGGCGGCCGACGCGTGTTTCCGTAATCTTATCGACCACATCCATACCTTTAACAACTTCGCCGAATACTGCGTAGCCGTAATCACGTACGCCATGGTCCAGGAAGGTATTGTCTTTTACGTTAATGAAGAACTGGCTGGTGGCACTGTCTACGCTTGCAGTACGAGCCATTGCAACCGAACCGCGCTTATTTTTAAGACCATTTTTAGCTTCGTTTTTTATCGCCGCACGGGTTGGTTTACGGTTCATTGAGGCATCGAAACCACCACCCTGGATCATGAAATTTTTAATTACACGGTGGAAGATGGTGCCATCGTAATGACCTTCTTCAACATAGGTAACGAAGTTTTCAACAGAAATTGGTGCTTTCTCTTTATCGAGTGCCAGCTCAATATAACCTTCGCTGGTGTTCAGACCGACGTAGACGGTCTCTTCCGCACTCGCGCTGAAGACAGGAATTGCCAGGAGTGCCAGCATTAAAAACTTACGCATGAAATTTTCCTTATTTATTAAATGTATCTGTTTTATGCCCAGCCGCTGTTACTACGACGACCGCGGAGACCCGGTAGAATAAGGCCACCGATAATACCTACGACAACCAGACCACCGCCGTAGATCAGATAAGAGAGACTTCTGTCGCCACGAAGTTCCTGATTTTCCGCTGACAGTGTACTCACCTGAAGTTCCAGCTCCTGTGTTTTTCGGGTCAGCTTTCGTGCTTTTTCGTCAAGCGCGACGGCATTCTCTGAAATAGTACGGATGCGTTCGAGTTCGCGCTCTAACTCAGTGCTGGAGCGACTGGCATCTGCGCGTTCAGACTTGGCCGTTTCGAGTTCTTGCGTAAGTTCTTCTACCTGGTTCCGGGCGGTTGTGAGTTCAGCTTTGATATTATCGAGTTCACGATTTGCCAGAATCAGATTTTCTTTGGCTACGGGTTCGTTAACCAGGTATTGAGTACGTACGTAACCTTCCACGCCTTTCGTTGTTTTCACGTGTGTGAAGTCACCTTCTTCGCCAAGGTAGATAAGGTGCTCGCCACTCTGAACGACTTTCAGAATCCGATACTCATTAGATGGGCCAGAGCGTAGCTGGATATACAGTTTGTCGGTTACATAACGCTTTTCGACAGCTTGTGCTGCCTGGCTGGCAAGCATGAGTCCGAGTAGCAGGCTGATCATGTACTTCATTGAGTCCTCCGTCACTGATCTTGTTGGTCTTCTTGGCTTCAGTGGGTACTGTTTAAGGTAATACTTTTTTGAACGGTTTGACGACGACGTTTGCGTACACGCCCGCTGCAACGTATGGGTCGGCATCTGCCCATGCCTGTGCTGCTTCAAGTGATTCAAACTCAGCGACGACCAGGCTGCCGGTGAAGCCTGCTTCACCTGGGTCTTCACTATCAATGGCAGGGTGTGGACCCGCAATCAGGAGCCGACCTTCGTTTTTCAGCGCTTCAAGTCGTTCAAGGTGGGCGGGGCGGGCTTCTTTCCGCAGTGGCAAGCTGTTTTCGATGTCCTGACTGATAATGGCGTACCACATATTACGGTTTCCTCGTTGTATCACTTATTCTGTTGTTCGGAAGGTATGGACAGGTTTTCTCGCTCACAAGAGAAAATATGGCTCAAAATCGCTTATTCGCTATGTGGCGGCTGTGCATTTACAATGGTCTGCATTATGTCGTAAGCCACCCAGAGCGTCCAATCGTGAACTCCGTGATAGACCTTCACTGCCATACTACTGCTTCCGATGGCAGCCTGAGCCCAGCCGAGCTGGTGGAGCGGGCGTCAGAACGTGGCATTCAAACGTTGGCCATCACAGACCATGACACTCTCGAAGGGTTCCGTCAGGGACGTGATATGGCCGAAAAAAAGAATCTGCGTCTGATACCGGGGATCGAGCTGTCCTGCGTGTGGGGCGGTGCGACGATACATATCGTGGGCCTGAACATGGATGTAGACTCTGCGGCAATGAAGGAAGCCGAGGCGTTTCAGTTGAATGCGCGCAATGAGCGTTGTGAGTTAATTGCCCAGCGAGTCGGCAAAAAGCTGAAGCAGGATATCTGTATGGACTCAGTGCGGGAGTATGCAGGCAGTGATATTGTGGGACGTCCCCATTTTGCCCGCTACCTGGTCGATCAGGGTTGGGTACCTTCTATGCAGGCGGCTTTTACTAAATACCTGGGTTCGGGCAAAGTCGGTGATGTGAAAACCAGCTGGCCTGAACTTGAGCAGGTGGTGCGATGGATCGTTGATGCTGGCGGCGTGGCTGTTATGGCGCACGCGCATCTGTATAAGATGACGCGAACTAAGCTCCGTGCCTGCATGTCTGATTTTATTGAGGCAGGGGGCTCCGCCGTCGAAGTCGCTTATGGACAGATGGACAACAATCAACGCGGTCAGATGACGACCCTGGCAAAAGATATGGGCCTGATGGGCTCATGTGGTAGTGATTTCCATGGGCCGAACCGTTTTGGGCTTGATCTGGGCGTTATGCCAGCGTTCCCTAAAGATGTCACGCCAGTATGGTCTTTGTGGCAATAAGCAAAGAGCCATCTAATTGAACTATTGAAGGATTTATTTTGAGCCAGTTTTTTCAGATCCACCCAGAAAACCCTCAGGCACGTCTTGTTAAGCAGGCGGCGGACATAATCCGTGAGGGCGGGCTGGCAGTTATTCCGACAGACTGCGCTTATGCGCTGGCCTGTCGCCTGGGCGATAAAGCCGCGACGGAGCGTGTTACGCGGCTACGCCAGTTAGGATCTAAGCATAACTTCACTCTGTTGTGTCGTGATCTCTCTGAATTGTCGACCTTCGCAAAGGTTGATAATACCGAATACCGGCTGCTCAAATCGCACACGCCAGGGGCATTTACCTTTATCCTTCCAGCAACCCGTGATGTGCCTCGCCTGTTGATGCATCCTAAAAAGCGGACGATTGGTATCCGTGTTCCTGATAACGCGATCGCGATGGCGCTGCTTGAAGAAATCGGCGAACCTCTGATGACGAGTTCGCTGATCATGCCCGGAGATGAACTACCTCTTTCTGACCCGTATGACATCCGCGCCACGCTGGAGCATCAGCTGGATGTGGTCATTGATGGTGGTTTCTGCGGTTTTGAAGCGACGACCGTCGTCGATATGACCGGAGACGTTCCTGAGATCGCACGTCAGGGCGTGGGCGATGCCAGCGCCTTTGCCGAGTAAATTAAGTAAGTAACCCGCAGGTTACCGGCCCTGTGACTCACCGGTTAAAACCGCTATCATTGCGCCCTTTACGATTGAACGGATGTAACGGGTTCTTCCAATGAGCAAACAGCGTGTTTTAACCGGTATCACGACCACCGGGACTCCCCACCTGGGTAATTATGTCGGTGCTATTCGTCCGGCGATTGAAGCCAGCCGCGATACCAATAATGAGTCCTTCTACTTCCTTGCTGATTTCCATGCGCTGATCAAGTGCCAGGACCCTGCAGCTGTCCATCAGTCGACTAAAGAGATTGCCGCCACCTGGCTGGCTCTCGGACTCGACACAGATAACGCCGTATTCTATCGCCAGTCTGACATCCCAGAGATTCCGGAACTGACCTGGGTGCTTAACTGCGTGTGCGCGAAAGGGCTTATGAACCGTGCTCACGCTTATAAAGCTGCTGTTGATGCCAATGTTGAAGAAGGTGAGGACGCGGATAAGGCCATTACCATGGGGCTGTTCAGTTACCCTGTTCTGATGGCGGCGGACATCCTGATGTTCGGTTCAAACAAGGTGCCTGTCGGTAAAGATCAGATTCAGCACGTTGAAATGGCCCGTGATATGGCGCAGCGCTTCAACCATATCTACTGCAAGAAAGAGCCATTGCTCACTTTGCCGGATTATCAGGTAGACGAAGACAGTGCCATTCTGCAGGGGTTGGATGGTCGTAAGATGAGTAAAAGTTACGGCAATACCATTCCTCTTTTTCTGCCAGAGAAGAAGCTGCAGAAGCATATCAATAAGATTAAAACCAACCTGCTTGAGCCGGGTGAGCCAAAAGATCCGGATACATCAGCCGTGTTCCAGATCTGGAAAGCGTTTGCGACGCAGGAGCAGACCGCTGAAATGCGTCGTGCTTTCGAAGAAGGTATTGGTTGGGGCGATGCCAAGAAGAAACTCTTTGCTCTGATCAATGAAGAAATCGCCGAGGCCCGCGAGCGCTATGAAGACCTTCTTGCGCGTCCAGCCGACATTGAGGCTGAGCTTCAAAAGGGAGCTGAGAAAGCGCGTGCCGTCAGCAAGCCTATGCTGGCGCAGGTACGTGAAGCCATCGGCATTTCCGGTCTCAAGTAATTTTGAGCGGTAGCGGTGGTTACCAGAGCGTGACATCGCTGCCGAGTCAGCGTAAAAACGAATACATACGAAGCAAAGAGAGGAAGCAGGCTTGAGTACAGTGGATCCGCAGAGGCGGGTGGTTTCCGGAATGCGCCCGACTGGCCCGGTACATCTGGGGCACTATCATGGTGTTCTGAAAAACTGGGTTAAGTTGCAACACGAGTACGATTGCTTTTTCTTTGTTGCCGACTGGCACGCCCTTACTACCGGTTACGCCTCCCCGGAAGACATCGCTTCAAGCACCTGGGAAATGGTGGTTGATTGGTTAGCCGCCGGCGTGAATCCTGGTGCTAGCCATATGTTTATTCAGAGTCGTGTGCCAGAGCAGGCGGAGTTGCACCTTCTTCTGTCTATGATCACGCCTCTCGCCTGGCTAGAAAGGGCGCCAGCCTATAAAGAGTTCATTGAATCTAACCGGGAGCAGGATAAGGCCAGTTACGGCGTTCTGGGTTATCCATTACTGCAAAGTGCCGATGTGCTTGCGTATCGTGCTGGACTGGTGCCGGTGGGTGCGGACCAGACGCCTCATGTCGAACTGGCCCGCGAAATCGCCCGTCGGTTTAATCATCTTTACGGCTCAGAAGAGGATTTTGCTGCCAATGCAGAGGCGGCAATCAGGAAACTGGGCAAGAAGACCGGAAAGCTTTATACCGAGCTGCGTCTTGCACACACACGCCACGGCGATACAGACGCTTTGGCAACGGCTCAGGCGTTGATTCGTGAGCAGAATAAGCTGACGCTGTCAGATAAAGAGCGACTGCTCGGATATCTTGAAGGAGACAGTGTCGCCATCCTCCCGGAACCTCAGCATGTGCTGGCAGAACAGGCGGCGAAAATGCCGGGGCTGGACGGACGTAAGATGTCCAACACCCACGATAATATTATTCCGCTGAGAGCGGAGCCGGAAACGGTTGAGAAGGCACTCCGCAATATGCCGACAGACCCCAACCGGGTGCGGCTTGCGGACCCTGGTACGCCAGAGGCCTGTGCTGTATGGCAGTTCCATCAGGTTTACACCGAAGGGGCTGAACTCATCGAAGTGCACGATAAGTGCAGCAGTGCTGGCTGGGGCTGTATTGAATGTAAACAATGCGTTGCTGACAAGATCATTGCTCAGCAAGCACCGATCAGACAACGGGGCCGGGACTTCGAAGAGAACATTGACCTGGTGCACAGCATCATCGCTGAAGGTACAGAGCGTGCTCGGGATGCTGCCCGGGCAACGTTAGAAGAAGTACGTGATGCGATGGGCTTAGCCTATCGCTGAGATCACTATGGAAGAAAACGGATCAGAGAAAACCAGTAAAGCCCGTCAGAGCGAAATGCCGTTTGCACTCGTGCAGGGGCAGCCAATGACGCAACTGCCACTCGATCTGTATATTCCGCCAGACGCTCTGGAAATTATCCTTGAACAGTTTGAAGGGCCGCTGGATCTGCTGCTCTATCTGATCCGTAAACAGAATCTCGATATCCTTGAAGTGCATGTCGCGGATATTGTTGAGCAGTACATGCAATACATCAGTATGATGCAGGCCCTGCAGCTCGAACTTGCCGCCGAATACATGGTAATGGCGGCCATGCTGGCCGAAATTAAGAGCCGGATGTTACTGCCGAGGCAAAAAGCCGAGGGAGAGGATGGCGAAGAAGAAGACCCGAGAGCTGAACTGATTCGCCGCCTGCAGGAGTATGAGCGTTTCCGTACTGCAGCGGAGCAGATTGATGAGCTTCCCCGGCTTGAGCGAGATATCTTTGTCGCTGATGTTGATGCTCCGGACAGAATTCAGGAGCGTATTCACCCTGAGGTCGATATGCGCGAAATCATGCTCGCTATGGCAGCGGTTATGCGTCGGGCAGAGCGCTTTGAACATCATGAGATTGAGCGCGAGCAGCTCTCAACCCGTGAGCGAATGGCTGATATTCTCGAAAAACTGAAAGGCGGGCATTTTGTTCCTTTCAGTCAGCTGTTTGCACCGGAGGAGGGTAAGCTGGGCGTCGTGGTCAGTTTTCTGGCGATACTGGAGCTGATCAAAGAGCGCTTACTCGACCTTGTGCAGCATGAGGTGCTCGGCGTGATACATGTGAAATTGAGGGGTACGGATGAGCACGCCACCGCTTAAGAATATACTGGAAGCAGCCATGATGGCCGCAGGCGCGCCATTGTCTGTTGAGCGGATGAAAACCCTGTTTGCGGAAGGTATGGAGCCGACATCCTCTGAGCTTCTTGATGCGATAGTTGAACTGCGCAAAGACCTTCTCGGACGTGGAATAGAGGTGTCAGAGGTCGCTTCTGGCTTCCGTTTGCAGGTCCGTACAGAGACAGCACCGTTTGTTGCCCGTCTCTGGGAAGAGAAACCGCAGCGTTATTCACGGGCTTTGCTTGAGACACTGGCCCTGATCGCGTACCGTCAGCCGGTTACTCGTGGGGACATTGAAGATGTCCGTGGTGTCGTGGTCAGCAGTTCTACGATCCGCACACTGCTGGAGCGGGACTGGGTTCGTGTTGTCGGGCATCGTGATGTGCCTGGTCGCCCGGCCATGTATGCCACTACGAAAGAGTTTTTAGACTATTTTGGCCTTCAGTCGCTGGAGGATCTGCCATCTTTAATGGAGATTCGCGAACTGGAAGACACCAGTCGCCGGCTTGAGCTGGGCGATGATGCCGAAGCACGCCGGCCAACGCCTGACCGGTATGACTTTACCAGTGATGAAGAACGAGAAGAACGCGGCGCCGAAGTACTCAGTCAGACTGAGGATGACCTGGCGGCGGCCTCGGCACTGGTTGATAAAGTAGAAGATAACGTATTCGAACCGGTAGAAGGCAAACCCGGTAAAGGAGAGCCGCGCAAGGTCCGGGATCTCGGGCAGATATTGCAGCGACTCGAAGAACAGCATTCTTCCGCGGAGGAGACCACGGAAGAGAATGACGAAACACAACGCAGTGACGAACATGATGATGTCACTGCTCAGGAAAAAGAATCTGACAATGAATGAGCGTATTCAGAAATTACTGTCGCTGACAGGTGTCGCCTCCCGTCGTGAAGCTGAACGCTGGATAGCAGACGGTCGTGTAACGGTGAATGGTGAGCGGGCCAAGCTCGGAGACCGAGCGGGGCGCAACGATGATATCCGCGTTGATGGCCGTGCGGTATCTGTTGAAGAAGCAGGGGTTAATACCCGTGTGATCGCCTACAACAAACCCGTTGGTGAAGTCTGTACCCGTGATGACCCTGAAGGTCGACCGACCGTTTTTGATCATCTGCCGAAAACAAAGAATGAGCGCTGGATCAATGTCGGCCGCCTGGACATCAATACCAGCGGTCTGTTGCTTTTTACTACCGACGGAGAGCTTGCGAATAAGCTTATGCACCCTTCGAGTGGTGTCGACCGCGAATACGCCGTACGAGTACGTGGTGACGTTGATCAGGATATGATCAATCGCCTGAAAGAGGGCGTGTTGCTCGAAGACGGCATGGCCAGCTTTACCGACGTTCGTTATTTTGATGGCGAAGGTCAGAATAAGTGGTATCACGTTGTTCTTATGGAAGGCCGTAACCGGGAAGTGCGTCGACTCTGGGAAAGCCAGGAAATTACGGTCAGCCGCCTGAAGCGTGTTCGTTATGGTTGTATCTTTATGCCAGCGAATGTCCCGGTCGGTACCTGGGTCGAGCTTGGGCAAAAAGAAGTGAACGATCTGTATGATCTGGTGGATCTGCGTCGTCGTACAGTGAAGAAGTTTGTTGGCAAAGAAAAAGAGCAGTATCTGCGCCAGATGCGTCGTCAGAAAGTTCGCCAGACTGCGAGTCGCAGGAAGCGCTAATCGCACCTCAGGTCTGCGCTAACCAGAAAAAAGCCGTGCAATGCACGGCTTTTTTAATCGAGGTATTCAGTGGCCATTAGCCTCTTGGTTTTGCTCTGGGCTTGATTCTCCAGTGACATCTCCTTGTCGGGTGTACTCGATATCAAGATCACTGATAACTCGGTTACGACCGCTGTCCTTGGCAACATACAGCGCTGTATCGGCTCGCGACACAAGCTCTTCTGTATCATCGCTTGGCTGCAGGGTTGCACAACCAATACTGGCGGTGACCTGTAACTTGTCCTTTTTGCCCGCAAATGACAGTTGGCCAATGCCCATGCGAACGCGCTCAGCAATGCGTAAAGCCCCTGATTGATCTGCATTGCTGAGCATGATCAGAAACTCTTCACCACCGTAGCGAAAGCACATATCAGTCTGGCGAATGCAGCCGGTCATGGCTTTAACCGCTTCTTTCAGTACCTTGTCACCCATGCTGTGGCCAAACTCGTCGTTCACTTGCTTGAAGTGATCAAGGTCGAGCATCAGCACTGAGAGTGGTTGGTCGTGACGTTTCGAGAGTTCTACTTCGCGACTCAAGGTTTTATCGAGCGCTACCCGGTTGCCTGCACCAGTAAGAGGGTCCCGGAAGGCGGCAGCTAATGCTTCGTGGTATCGGAGCGCATTGCGCAGCGGATAGACCAGTGTCGTCATCAAGCCTTCGATATTAGCGAGTTCATGTTCGCGGAAGCGAGTAGAGCGATGGAACGTCATATCACCCATGTAATCCTGTTGTGTCTGAAGTCGGTAGTTAGCGGTGTGCAGACTGTTGCGCCCAACCGCTAATGTCGTATTGGTGGGCTCATGATGAAACGTCAGTCCGTCGACCAGAACCGCTTGCTGAATCTCTTCGAGAAAGATCTCGAGTAACTGACCTAGTTCGAGCGTGGTCTGCAATTTGCCAGACAGGCGTAACAGCACTTCAGGGCGGATATCCGGCCGGGGTGCAAGATCCCCGAAAGGTGTAATGACCTTGTCGTCTCGCAGTTCCGCTCTGCCATTCATTGGGCTGACCATGAGCTACCTCATACATTGGTGATATCAATGTGAGGGAATAAGCGATTTCTGTGCCATAGTTTTAAAATATTAAAAGTCGTTTTAAAACAATGGGTTATAGGTTTTTTGGGAATAGGGTGAAATTTAACGCCAGTTCATTGACGAAAAAAGCGGCAAAACTGAGCCAAATTGATGACTAAGTCTGCCACCTGGAAGGATGTCGTTTATTTGGGCTGAGCATCCAGGCTCTGCCCGTGCGTTCCTATTGAGGCTGGGCTCATCAGATGCAGGTAGAGATCCATGATTTCTGAGGCTGGTTTGACCGTCGCAGGGTTCTCAGCAGGATACGCTGCCGCCCGCATGCCGGTGCGTGTGGCGCCCGGATTGATGCAGTTGACGCGAATATCACTGGTATTCTCAAGCTCTTGTGCAGCGACCTGCATCAGGCCTTCTGTTGCAAACTTGGAGACAGAATACGCACCCCAATAGGCTCTGCCTTCACGCCCTACGCTGCTGGTGGTGTAGATCAGCGATGCGTCTGCGGGGGCTTCACGGAGAAGAGGAATCAGGTGCTTAGTCAACAGGAATTGGCCGTTGACGTTGATGTTCATTACTTTCTGCCAGGTGTCCCAATGATAATTGTCGAGCATGGTGCGTTGCCCGAGAACTGATGCATTGAGTAACGCGCCGTCGAGATGCCCGAAGTGCGAGCCGATAAGCTGAGCCAGCTCGACAAAGAGGCTTTCGTCCTCTGATGCAAGGTCGAAGGGCAGTACGGCAGCCTGAGGCAGGCCTTCGGCCTCTATCAGGTCGTAGGTGTCATTCAGAGCCTCTTCCGTACGACCGAGCAACAGAACGGTCGCGCCAGCTCTGGCGTATGTCAGGGCGGCTTCGCGGCCGATACCGTAACCACCGCCTGTCACTAATATGACGCGATTCTTTAATGCTTGCTCTTTATCTGCGGTCATTTTCTGATTTCCGTTTGATTCTTTGATAATTCGTAAGGGTTCTGGGCGGCAAGAGTGGCAACTGCCGGTCAGGCTTTGCCGCTCAGAAGGGCCGTAATTTCATGTGGATCGTTGACGTAATGGTCGGCGTGCCATGCTTGAGGATCTTCTGATTCCTCTATATAGCCAAATAGAGCGGCGATGCTGGTCATGCCCGCTGCTCTGGCGGCTTCGATATCGCGGATATGATCGCCGACATACCAGCAGGAAGATGGCTGAACCTCCATCATAGATGCACACAGCAACAAGCTGTCCGGGGCTGGCTTGGTTCTATGAACATCTTCAGGGCACACGACGAACTTACAGGCCAGTGGCATCCTCTCCAGCAGCAGGTCGGTATAGAGTCGTGGTTTATTCGTGACGATACCCCAAGGAACAGAACCTTGTTCCAGTTTATTGAGTAGCTCAGAGAAGCCTTTAAACAGCTGTGCTTTGTCGCCTACGGTGTTCTCGTAGCGATCCAGCAAGCGTTGACGGTAGTCCTGAATATCCGGGTGGCTCCGGTCTATCTCCCAGGTAAGGCAGGCCAGTGCAACTCCACCGTTGCTTACCTGCTCGCGGATCGTGGAATCAGCGAGCGCGGGCAGGCCTTCTTCCTCACGCAGAGAGTTCACGACATTGAAGAAATCTAAGGCCGTATCGACCAGGGTACCGTCAAGATCAAACAGAACAGCTTCGGGTGTCATGCGTCTTCCCGGCGGGTCGCAACGAGATAGTTCACGTCCACGTCCTGATCCTTGAGGCTGTATTCCTGCGTCAGCGGGTTATAGATCATGCCTGTCATATCAAGCACCGAGAGATCTGCCGCACGGCACCAACGCGTCAGTTCGCTGGGTTTGATGAATTTATCGTAATCGTGCGTTCCTGCAGGAAGCATGCGCATGATGTACTCAGCGCCAATAATAGCCATTGCGTAAGCTTTCGGATTTCGATTAATAGTTGAGAAGAACACCATGCCTCCTGGTTTTACCAGTTTGTAGCAGGCCTGAATAATCGATGCTGGATCTGGCACGTGCTCAAGCATTTCAAGGCAGGTGACTACGTCGAACGAGGCGGGCATTTCTTCGGCGAGTTGCTCAACTGGTATTTGTTGATACTTCACACTGACGCCACTTTCAAGCGCATGCAGCTTAGCGATATTCAGAGGCGCTTCCCCCATATCAATACCGGTTACGTCTGCGCCGCGTTGCGCCATGGCTTCACTGAGGATGCCGCCACCACAGCCGACATCCAGTACCTTTTTACCCGCGAGAGACGCGTGACGGTCAATGTAATTGGTGCGCAGCGGGTTAATGTCGTGCAGTGGTTTGAATTCACTCTCACGATCCCACCAACGGGAGGCGAGGGCCTCAAACTTAGCAACTTCTGCACGATCTACATTCAGTTTTTTTAGTTCAGTCATAATATGTCCGCTGTTCTGTTACGCGTTAAGACCCGGCTCTGATATGCCCTTCGGTGGCATGTCTCAGGGTTGAATCTTGCTTTGCCATTGGCGTGTTTTTTCGAGAATCTGACTGGCGTTGATGGATGTCAGTTCACCCCGGCTCAATAGTGCTTTGCCGGCTACCCAGACGTATTCGGTGTAGCGACTGCTGTCTGTGTATACAAGCTGTGACGCCGGATCGTAGAGCGGGCTCTGGGTCAGTTCGCTTATGCGCACTGCCTGCAGGTCTGCGTACTTTCCAGCCTCTATTGAACCCGTTAGTTCATCAATACCCAGCGCTTTGGCGCTGCCAGAGGTTGCCATTCTCAGTGCGGCCATAGCCGGGACGGCGGCCGCATCGTTAGCAACGGCTTTAGCCAGCATGGCGGCTGACTTCATTTCCCCCTGAATGTTCAGGTCGTTGTTGCTGGCCGCGCCGTCTGTGCCTAAACCCAAATTAACGCCTTCGCTAAGTAGTGCGGCTACCGGACAAAAACCGCTGGCTAGCTTTAAGTTGGATTCCGGGCAGTGGACAACATTCGCGCCGGTCTGTTTGAGAATCTCGATATCGATGTCGTTTATCTGAGTCATGTGAACACAGCTGACACTTTCGTTGAGAAAACCCAGTTCTGCCAGTCTCTGGGTAGGACGCATTCCGCGTTCTTCAACGCTTTGACTCACTTCGAATGCGGTTTCGTGAAGGTGAATCTGCACAGGCATCTGAAGCTGGCTGGCGGTGGTTGTTATCTCTTTCAGTGGTTCGTCTGACACTGTGTAGGGAGCGTGTGGACCAATGCCTACATGAGCTAAAGGCTGGTGGCGGTATTTGCTGTGAACGTCCAGAGTTTTGCGAATGTACTCGTCTGCGTTCTGAGCAAAGTTCGTCGGGAAGTCCAGCACAGGCGTAAAGCTGACAGTCCTCATGCCCGCATCAATCGCTGCCTCGATGCTGTCGCCTGAATAGAAATACATATCGGCAAAGGTCGTGGTGCCGCAACGCAGCATCTCCGCGATGGCAAGCTGAGTGCCCTGATAAACAAAGTCTCCACTGACCCACTGCGCTTCTGCAGGCCAGATATGATCCTGAAGCCAGGTCATCAGGGGCAGGTCGTCGGCCAGGCCGCGGAAAAGAGACATGGCAGCATGTCCGTGCGCGTTGATATAGCCGGGCAGCAGAACATGGTCTTCCAGATTTATATGCTCTTTTGCTTCGGGGCCTTGCTCACTCTGGGGCTGTAGTCCGACAATCCGGCCGTCGGTCACGTATACCGAGTGGTTTTCCAATACTTCGCTGCTCTCGCCAAGGGGCAGTACCCAGCGAGCATCAATGCGCAGATCAGCCTGCATGGTGCTTCCTCATTCGCTTTGCTCGCGATTATAGCGAATGCAGAGGCCAGGGTGCGAACTGTTCCGCAAGGCTGACTGTTAATTGAACAGTAGGGAACGTCCGTTCAGAAGCGAAAACGTCTCAGAGAGCCATTCAGGAGCTCTCATTAGGTATCAGCACGATTTGTGGTATGATCTCAGCCCTTGTTTGTCGCTCTGTGAGCGGCAACTCCATTCAAAGGAAATCCGCCGCCGGCGGGAGAGAGTACAGGCCCGAGTTTATATGAGTGACTTAGCCAAAGAAGTTCTGCCAATTAATATTGAAGACGAGCTGCAGCAATCGTACCTGGATTATGCGATGAGCGTAATTGTAGGGCGGGCTCTGCCTGATGTCAGGGATGGCCTTAAGCCTGTACACCGCCGCGTGTTGCACGCTATGAACATCCTCGGCAATGACTGGAATAAGCCTTACAAAAAGTCTGCGCGTGTTGTTGGTGATGTGATCGGTAAATACCACCCGCACGGTGACTCTGCGGTGTATGACACCATTGTTCGGATGGCTCAGGACTTCTCTATGCGCTATACCCTGGTCGATGGTCAGGGTAACTTCGGTTCGGTGGATGGTGACTCTGCTGCGGCGATGCGTTACACGGAAATCCGGATGGAGAAGATCAGCCATGAGATGCTGGCTGATATCGATAAAGAGACCGTTGACTGGGTGCCTAACTACGACGGTACCGAACAGATCCCAGAGGTGCTTCCTACCCGCATTCCTAACCTGCTGGTGAATGGCTCTTCTGGTATCGCTGTTGGTATGGCGACGAATATCCCGCCTCATAACCTGACAGAAGTTCTGAATGGCTGCCTGGCCTTGATCGATGATCCGAATCTGACTGTCGATGATCTGATGGAATATATTCCAGGCCCGGATTTTCCAACAGCCGCATTTATTAACGGTCGCGATGGTATTGTTGAAGCCTACCGCACTGGCCGTGGCCGCATTTATCTGCGTGCTCGTCATCAGTTCGAAGAAGACGAGAAAAACGGCAAAGTATCCATCGTCTTTACCGAAATCCCATACATGGTCAACAAAGCTCGCCTGATCGAGAAGATCGCTGAGCTGGTTAAAGACAAGAAAATCGAAGGCATTACCGAACTCCGTGATGAGTCTGATAAAGACGGTATGCGTATTGTCGTTGAACTGCGTCGCGGTGAAATGCCTGAAGTCGTACTAAACAATCTGTTTGCTCAGACTCAGTTGCAGGGTGTATTCGGTATTAACACCGTTGCTCTCGTTGACGGGCAGCCTAAGACTCTGAACCTGAAGCAGTTGCTTGATGCGTTTGTTAAACACCGTCGTGAAGTCGTTACAAGACGCACAATTTACGATCTGCGCAAGGCGCGTGAACGTGGCCATATTCTCGAAGGTCTTGCTCTGGCGCTTGCGAATATTGATCCGGTGATTGAGCTGATTAAAAAGTCGCCCACAGCGGCCGAAGCGAAAGAGAGCCTGATTGCGGCGGCTTGGGCGCCAGGCGATGTGCTGGATATGCTGGAACGGGCAGGTGAAGATGCCTGTCGTCCGGATGACCTGCCAGAGGAGTACGGTTTCCGTGATGGGAAATACCATCTGTCACCGGTTCAGGCCCAGGCAATTCTTGATCTGCGCCTGCAGAAGTTGACCGGCCTCGAGCATGAAAAGCTGATTGCTGAGTATCAGCAGAAGCTTGAAGAAATTGCAGAATACCTCGAAATCCTTGGCAGTGCTGAGCGCCTGATGGAAGTGATTCGCGAAGAACTTGAGTTGATTCGTGAAGAGTATGGCGATGAACGTCGTACAGAGATCATTGCGCAGAAACGTGATCTCACTATGGCCGATCTGATTCCGGAGGAAACTCTGGTTCTTACGCTATCCCACACGGGCTATGCGAAGACTCAGCCGATGGATGCTTATCAGGCACAGAAGCGCGGCGGTAAAGGTAAGTCGGCGACGTCGATGAAGGATGAAGACTTCATCGAGCATCTTTTGGTTGTTAACAGTCATGACACCGTTCTCTGCTTTACCGATGCCGGTAAAGTGTATTGGTTGACGGTCTACGATATCCCTCAGGCTAGCCGCAACTCTCGCGGTCGTCCTATTGTGAATGTACTTAATCTGTCTTCTGAAGGCGAGCGCATCACTGCAATTCTGCCGGTGGAAGAATACCGTGATGACCTGTACGTCTTTATGGCAACGGCTCGCGGTACGGTTAAGAAAACTACATTGGATCAATTCAGTCGACCACGTTCATCCGGCCTGATTGCCTGTGAGCTGGACGAAAATGACTGGCTAGTCGGTGTCGCTATTACTGACGGCCAGCAGGACATCCTGATGCTGAGCGACGCGGGTAAAGCAGTTCGCTTTAAAGAATCGGATGTTCGTGCCATGGGCCGGACCGCTCGCGGTGTGCGCGGTATCAAACTGGCGGAAGATCAGCGCGTTATCTCGCTGATCGTCCCCGAGGAGAACGGTACGATTCTGACAGCATCTCAGCGTGGTTTCGGCAAGCGAACCAACGTAGAAGAATTTCCAACGAAAGGGCGTGGTACGCAGGGCGTTATCGCCATGGTGACCAGCGAGCGTAATGGTGCTCTCGTTGGCGCTGTTCAGGTCTTCAATGGTGATGAGGTCATGCTCGTCAGTGACCGCGGCACATTGGTTAGAACGCGTGTGGACGAAGTATCAGTACTGGGTCGAAATACGCAGGGTGTCACGCTTATTAAAGTTTCTGAGAAAGAGAAGCTTGTTGGTGTTGAGCGCATCTGTGATGAAGACGAAGCTGAGCTTCTTGACGGAGAGCAAGTGGACTCTGCGAACGACGTTGATTCTGATGGAGAAGAAGCTGAATGACTGAAAATATGAATCATCAGTCACATGAAGACGAGATAGACCTGTTCGACCTCGTCGACGATATTCGTGACAAGTGGTACTGGCTGGTGGGTAGTCTGCTGGCTGGTATCGCACTTGCAATGGCTTATGTGATGACGGCGACGCCCGAATACCAGACCGAGGCGACCATTACTGAAGCTGCCCCGTCGGAGTTACTGCCTTTTAGTCAGGCAGCACTGCGAAATAGACTTACCCTTAGTGCGTCGGTTAAAGACGTACAAAATAATGGCGTCGGAGATGAGCCTGTTAGTTTGACGGATGAGGCTGTTTTTGAATTGGATGCTGAGGCTGCTTTTTCCAGTGCGCGTTCTGTACTTCGTTCTGCATCAACTCGTAAGGCTTTCTATAATTTTTTGCTGAGTCAGCCTGATGAAGAGTTATTGCCACTGATTTCCTCGCAAGCGCTGACGGAAGAACAGAATCTCGCTAATTTTCTTACGCGGTTCTCATTCAGCGATCCGGGGAAGGGAGATTCAGACACCTACCTGACTATAAAATTTAAGTTGGGCAGTAATGCCGAGCTAGCGCGTGATGTTCTGAATGACTACATCGCCTACGCGCTCATTCTGCATGAGAAGCGCGTCAGGGATGAGTTTGAGCGTAAGGTTCATGCTGAACTTGAGCTATACCAGACCTGGGTTGATAACTTTCGTAGGGTCTACGAGTCGGAGAAAGCGCGCCAGATCGCCCGATTGGAAGAAGCTGCTCAGATTGCTGCGAGCATCGGCCAGAAAAAACCGTTTTACAATACAAACGATGTGGTTGTGAGTAGCGAACCTCCTCTTTATATGATGGGAGAGCAAGCGCTTCGTCAGGAAGCTGAATTACTGCGCAAACGTTCAGACTCTCCATCTGAAGATATTTTTGTATCCGGCCTTTCTGTTGTTAAGAATTCGATAGCGACTCTTGAAGGTATCGTCGTTGATTGGAACGAAGTCGAGTTGGTCGATGTGGATCAGCCTGCACTCTTGCCTCTGAAGCCAGCTAAGCCCAAAAAACTTCTTGTCGTAGCATTGGGCGCCGTGGGTGGCGCAATGTTCGGTTTGCTGGCGGCTTTGATTGCTGCGGCCTCAGCTCGCCATTTGAGACGTAATGAACGTAACCCTTTGCATTTTTAAGCGTGTAGAAAAATTATGAATCGTATTTTTAATTTCTGTGCAGGACCGGCTGCGCTGCCTACAGCAGTGCTGGAGCGTGCTGGTGCTGAGCTGGTGGACTGGCACGGCAAAGGCATGTCCATCATGGAAATGAGCCACCGCAGCAAAGAGTTTGTTGGTGTGGCCGAGAAGGCTGAGCAGGATCTCCGGGATTTAATGTTTATTCCGGATAACTACAAAGTTCTTTTTATGCAGGGTGGTGCTAGCAGCCAGTTCGCCATGGTGCCTATGAACCTGTTGCGCGCTAAGAGCACCGCTGACTACATTAATACCGGGCAGTGGTCGACTAAGGCGATCAAAGAAGCGAAAAACTTCTGTACGGTAAATATAGTGGCCTCGACGGAAGGAAATAATTTTACTTCTGCGCCTTCTCAGGCGGAGCTGAAACTCAACCCTGATGCGGCTTATGTTCATTACACTCCGAACGAAACCATTGGTGGCGTCGAGTTTGACTACATTCCTGACACTGGCGATGTGCCTTTGGTGGCGGATTATTCCTCGTCCATTCTTTCTGAAAAAATCGATGTGTCGAAGTTCGGATTAATTTACGCCGGAGCTCAGAAAAACATTGGCCCTGCTGGTTTGTGCGTCGTAATTGTTCGTGAAGACTTATTGGGTGATGTTATTGCTGGCACGCCAACGATGTTCGACTATAAGGTGGCTGCTGATAACGCATCTATGTACAACACTCCTCCAACCTACAGTTGGTACCTGGCCGGTCTTGTATTCGCCTGGCTGAAGGAACAGGGTGGTGTTGAGGCCATGGCGGAGATAAACCGTCGTAAAGCCGAGAAACTGTACCGCTTTATCGATACCAATGATTTTTACGCCAACCCGGTGGCGTTGAACAATCGCTCCCGTATGAACGTTCCATTTACCCTTGCTGATGATGCGTTAGATAAGGTGTTTCTTGAAGAGAGCGAACAGGCAGGTCTTATGAATCTGGCTGGACATCGCAGTGTTGGCGGAATGCGTGCCAGCATATACAACGCAGTGCCAGAAGAAGGCGTAGATGCATTGATCGCGTTTATGGCTGACTTCGCTAAACGTCACGGGTAACAGGTTGAATCATGAGTGAAGCACAGGAACTGGATAAGCTGCGTCAGCAGATAGATTCGCTGGATAAGCAGATTCAGGAACTGATTAACCAGCGCGCACAATGTGCCCAGGATGTCGCTGAAGTTAAGCAAAAATACGCATCTCCGGGGGAGAAGGTTGTATTTTACCGCCCAGAGAGAGAAGCTCAGGTTCTGCGAAAAGTAATGGACCGTAACCGAGGTCCTCTCGGGGATGAGTCAATGGCCCGGCTTTTCCGTGAGATCATGTCTCAGTGTCTGGCCTTAGAAGAACCGCTGCAGGTAGCCTACCTTGGCCCTGAAGGAACCTTCACGCAACAGGCGGCGGTAAAACACTTTGGGCATGCAGTGAACTGTGAAGGGCAAGTGTCTATTGCAGATGTCTTTCGTGAAGTGGCCAGTGGTGCCGCTAATTATGGTGTCGTTCCAGTAGAGAATTCCACTGAAGGTGTCGTCACCCACACGCTCGACAGCTTCTACGATTCCAATCTCCATATTTGCGGAGAAGTTACTTTACGTATTCATCACCATTTATTGGTGAAGAGCGAAGATCAGCAGATCACACGCGTTTATTCTCATGCTCAGTCTCTGGGTCAGTGCCGGCGTTGGCTTGATCAGAATTTTCCTGCAAGCGTAGAGCGCATCGCGGTGAATTCGAATGCTGAAGCGGCGAGACGTGCGGCTGCAGAAGAAGGCGCAGCCGCGATTGCAGGTGAAGCGGCGGCGGAGTTGTATGAGCTCGTAACGCTCCATGCGAATATCGAAGACCGTCCGGATAATACGACCCGTTTTCTTATTATCGGTCGACAGGAAACGGGCCCTAGTGGCGATGATAAAACATCGATCATGGTTTCCAGCAGAAATCAGCCGGGCGCTTTATATCAGGTGCTTGCTCCGTTTCACGAGGCTGACGTTAGCTTAACGCGCATAGAAACTCGTCCAGACCCTTCAGGTACCTGGAATTATCTCTTCTTTATTGATTTTGAAGGCCATTGCGACGACGAGGTGATATCCCCCTTGTTGCAACGGCTGCGTGATGTAGCGACAGATTATAAATGGCTCGGCTCATACCCTAAGGCCGTGCTTTGAGGTGAATAATGGCAATTAATTTCTCTGAACTCGCAGTTGAAGGGGTTCGCTCCCTTAAGCCCTACCAGCCAGGTAAGCCTATTGATGAGCTTGCCCGGGAACTCGGTCTGAACGAGTCAGATATTGTTAAACTCGCGAGTAATGAAAATCCGATGGGCCCGAGCCCTGCGGCTCTGGAAGCAATTCGTCGCGAAACAGCTGAATTGCATCGTTACCCTGATGGCGCAGGTTTTGTCCTGAAGAAAACCCTGAGCGACAAACTGAATGTTCGCTCCGAGCAAATTACTCTGGGTAATGGCTCAAGTGATATTCTCGATTTTATTGTCCGGGTGTTTGTGAATGACGGTGACAACGTTGTCGTATCGCAGCATGCGTTCGCTATATACGGCCTGGTTGCGCGGACGGTAGGTGCCGATTGTATCGCCGTACCTGCAAAAGACTTTGGTCATGATCTTGAAGCAATGCTGGATGCAATTAATGAGCGCACCCGTATTGTGTTTGTGACGAACCCTAATAACCCGACAGGCACCTGGAATCATCGCGACGAGTTGATTGGGTTTCTGAATAAGGTGCCAGAGAACGTCATCGTTTTGCTGGACGAGGCGTATTTTGAGTACGTCCATGAAGCCGATTACCCTAATGGTATTGAGCTTCTGGATCAGTATCCGAATCTTGTGGTAACCCGCACTTTCTCAAAAGCATACGGTCTGGCGTCCCTTCGAGTAGGTTATGGGGTTTCCAGCCCTGAACTGGCAGACTTAATGAATAGGGTGCGCCCTCCGTTCAACGTTGATTCTTTTGCTCTCGCTGCAGCCAACGCGGCGATGCTGGATGAGGAATACGTGCGGGAAAGTATTGCGCTTAACGATCGCGGCATGAGTTATCTGATATCCTCTTTTGATGACCTGGGCCTTTCTTATATTCCATCTGTCGGTAACTTTATTAGTTTTCGCGTGCCGGATGGTGTGGATGCGATGGAAGTATATTCCGGCTTACTCAAGCAGGGAGTTATCGTTCGTCCTGTTGCGAACTACGAGATGCCAGAGTACCTCCGGGTATCAATCGGTACCGAATCGGAAAATGAGACATTCATACGTGCGTTACAGAAGGTGCTGGCTTGAGCGGCAAACTTCTGATTTCTCGTGTTGCCGTCATTGGATTAGGGCTGATTGGCTGCTCCTGGATTAAGGGGCTTCGGGTTCGTGGTTGCCTGGAAGAGGTTCGTGGGTATGACCGCAATCTCGATTCTATGCAGCTGGCATTGTCCGAGGGCCTGATTGACGCTTACAGTGAAAATATCGCTGATGTTGTCAGAGATGCTGACCTTATCATCATCTCTGTGCCTATCATGGCAGTTAAGAGTGTGCTTGAAGCGGTGCGGGATCATATTTCCGAGACTGCAGTATTAACGGACGTTGGCTCTGTAAAGGGGGCCGTTGCTTCAGATGTTGCAGCGATACTTGGCGCGAATTTCTCCCGCTTTGTATTAGGACATCCGATCGCAGGCTCAGAGAAGAGCGGTGTAATGGCTGCAAATGAGCATCTTTATGTTCATCATAAGGTCATTATTACCCCGCAGGATCATACAGATAAAGACGCACTGGCGTTGGTTCGCAGCGCCTGGCAGGCCGTCGGTGCCGACCTTGAGCATATGTCGGTAGATCATCACGATGAAGTACTGGCTGCGACTAGTCATCTGCCGCATCTTCTGGCTTATTCACTGGTTGATACTCTGGCGAACAGCCACGAGAATAAAGAGATTTTTAATTACGCTGCGGGCGGCTTTCGCGATTTTACCCGAATTGCTGCCAGTAGCCCGGTCATGTGGCGCGATATTTTTGCTGCCAACAAAGACCACTTGCTGAAGACGCTGGACCTCTTCAGTCACGACCTTTCTTCTTTACGAGCTGCGGTTGAGCAGGGCGATGCCACCACCTTGATGGCTGTGCTGACCCGGGCGAAAGCAGCTCGAGACCATTTTTCTAAAATACTTGCCCGTCGGGCCTATGTTGAACCTATGAAAACAGCTTCTATTTCTTACATCGCTAACCCAGGCAAAGCTCTGTCGGGTAGCTTCCGGGTGCCGGGAGACAAGTCCATTTCACACCGTTCAATCATGCTGGGTTCACTGGCGAATGGTACGACTGAAGTGACGGGCTTCCTTGAAGGTGAAGACAGCCTGGCAACGCTGCAGGCGTTCCGCGATATGGGCGTAGTGATCGAAGGACCACATCGCGGTCGAGTGACAATTCACGGTGTCGGGCTACACGGTCTCCAATCTCCGCCTAACGCGCTCTATCTGGGCAACTCAGGGACGTCAATGCGCCTGCTCGCAGGTCTCATGGCCGGGCAATCTTTCGATGTTGAGATGAGCGGTGATGAGTCTCTTTCTAAACGCCCTATGGGGCGGGTTGCTGATCCTTTGGCCCTGATGGGGGCTATTGTTGATACTGCTGAAGGTGGTCGACCGCCCTTGAAAGTTAAAGGTGGCAGCGACCTGAAGGGCATTCACTATGATTTGCCGATGGCCAGTGCTCAGGTAAAAAGTTGTGTATTGCTTGCGGGACTGTACGCCGAGGGTGAAACCTCAGTTACTGAGCCTGCACCGACTCGTGACCATACCGAGCGTATGTTGCGTGGCTTTGGTTATGACGTTATTACTGAAGGTAACAAAGTGACGCTGCGTTCAGGCGGCGAGCTCACGGCAACCGAAATTGACGTGCCTTCTGATATCTCCTCGGCGGCCTTCTTTATGGTAGGTGCCAGTATCATGCCGGGTTCTGATATTACGCTGGAGCACGTGGGTATTAATCCAACGCGCGTCGGTGTGATCAATATCCTGCGCGCCATGGGCGGTAATATTGATGTTCTGAATGAACGTGAAGTCGGCGGCGAGCCCGTTGCTGATATCCGTATCCGTTCAGCTCAACTGAAAGGCATTCATATCCCTGAAGATCAGGTCCCTCTGGCGATTGATGAATTCCCAGCGATCTTTATTGCCGCAGCGTGTGCTGAGGGCGAGACGGTTCTGACAGGAGCTGAGGAATTACGCGTTAAAGAGAGCGATCGTATCCAGGCGATGGTTGATGGTCTGGTAACACTGGGCGTAAATGCAGTCGGTACAGAGGATGGGGCTGTGATTCAGGGCTTTGGCCCTGAAGGTAGTTTCGGTGGTGGCGAGATTGATAGTCAGCATGACCATCGAATTGCTATGAGCTTCGCCATGGCGTCCCTACGCGGATCGGCACCTATTGTTATTCGCGACTGTGCTAATGTTGCTACGTCATTCCCGGGTTTTGTCGAATTATCTGCCAGCGCTGGTCTTGAATTAGTTGTTGAAGGTGGTGATGGTGAGTAACGAAGTACAACCAATCGTGATCACGGTTGACGGTCCATCAGGCGCTGGGAAAGGCACGGTCTGTGCCATTCTTGCTGAAGCCCTGGGTTGGCACCTCCTTGATAGTGGTGCTCTGTACCGTATTACCGGGCTGGCTTCAGATCGCAGAGGCATCGCTCTGGATAGCGAAGAGCTGGTTGCTGATGTAGCCGCCAATCTTGATGTGCGATTCATCCCAACTGGGTCCGGTGTGCAGGTCATTCTCGAAGGAGATGATGTCACCACGACGATCCGGACTGAGGAGGTGGGTAGTCTTGCTTCGCAAGTTGCTGCGTTGCCAAAAGTCCGTGAAGCACTCCTGCAGCGTCAGCGTGACTTTCGCCAGGCGCCGGGGCTGATCGCGGACGGTCGTGACATGGGTACTGTCGTCTTTACTGATGCCCAGATTAAAGTCTTCCTTACGGCGTCTGCCGAAGAACGTGGTCAGCGTCGCTACAAACAGTTGACTGAGAAGGGCATTGATGCTAGTTTGCCCGCCCTTATCGAAGACATCCGGGTCCGTGATGAGCGCGACAGCAACAGAGCCGTCGCCCCGTTACGCCCAGCGAGTGACGCGACAGTGATCGACAGTACCTCTCTTTCTATTGAAGAAGTACGTGAAGAAATCCTGTCGTTGGTCCGCAAGGCAGGACTGATCTGAGATTAAAACCTCTGTATCTGCCAGCTTCCCGAAGGAAGTCGGTACGGAGCGTTTTATTATTAACTAACCCCAGATGCTGGCAGTCTGGTCAGCGCTTACTGTTTATCCGATGGCGGATAGCAGCGCGTTTTATGAGACAGGTGTATATACATGAGCGAAAGCTTTGCTGATCTATTTGAAGAATCCCTTAAAGAACTGGACATGCAGCCAGGTTCAATCGTTGCTGGTACCGTTGTTGATATCGACAGCGACTGGGTAACGGTTAACTCAGGCCTGAAGTCGGAAGCTGTTATTCCGCGCAGCCAGTTCCTGAACGAAAAAGGCGAACTGGAAGTTGCTGTTGGCGACGAAACCTTCGTCTCACTGGAAGCTGTAGAAGATGGCTTCGGTGAAACCAAACTGTCTCGTGAAAAAGCTAAGCGCGCTGAGAGCTGGAAAGAGCTGGAAAAAGCCTTCGAAGCTGATGAAATGGTTACTGGTGTTATCAACGGTAAGGTCAAAGGTGGCTTCACTGTTGAACTGAAGAACATTCGTGCGTTCCTGCCAGGTTCTCTGGTTGACGTTCGTCCAGTACGCGATACTGCGCACCTGGAAGGCAAAGAACTCGAATTCAAAGTGATCAAGCTCGACGCCAAGCGTAACAACGTTGTTGTTTCACGTCGCGCCGTTCTGGAAGCTGCTAACAGCCAGGAACGTGAAGAGCTGCTGGCTAACCTGCAGGAAGGTCAGTCTGTTAAAGGTATCGTTAAGAATCTGACCGACTACGGCGCGTTCGTAGATCTGGGCGGTGTTGATGGCCTGCTGCACATCACTGATATGGCGTGGAAGCGCATCAAGCACCCAAGCGAAATCGTTGCTGTTGGTGACGAGATCGACGTTAAAGTACTGAAATTCGACCGTGAGCGTAACCGCGTATCTCTGGGTCTGAAGCAGCTGGGTGATGATCCATGGGTTAACATCAACGACCGTTACCCAGAAAACGCCCGTGTTAAAGCACGCGTTACTAACCTGACTGACTACGGCTGCTTCGCTGAGCTGGAAGAAGGTGTTGAAGGTCTGGTTCACGTTTCTGAAATGGACTGGACTAACAAGAATATTCACCCAAGCAAAGTCGTTCAGGTTGGCGACGAAGTTGAAGTGATGATTCTGGACATCGATGAAGAGCGTCGTCGTATTTCTCTGGGTATCAAGCAGTGCACCATGAACCCATGGGAAGAGTTTGGTACTAAGTTCAACAAAGGCGATAAGATTTCTGGCAAGATCAAATCAATCACTGACTTCGGTATCTTCATTGGCCTGGACGGTGGTATTGATGGTCTGGTTCACCTGTCTGATATCTCTTGGAACGATACTGGCGAAGATGCAGTTCGTAACTACAAGAAAGGCGATGAGCTGGAAACCGTTATCCTGTCTATCGATCCAGAGCGTGAGCGTATCTCTCTGGGTGTGAAGCAGCTTGAAAGCGATCCATTCTCTGAGTTCGTAGCTGAAAACGACAAGGGCACCATCGTTACTGGTAAAGTGATCGCGGTTGACGCTAAAGCTGCAACTGTTGAAATTGCTGAAGGTGTCGAAGCAACTCTGCGTGCTTCAGAAATCAGCCAGGACAAAGTTGAAGACGCGCGTAATGCACTGAACGAAGGCGACAGCGTTGAAGCTGCAATCACCTCCGTTGATCGCAAGAACCGCACTATCAGCCTGTCTGTTAAAGCGAAAGATTCAGTAGCTGATAAAGAAGCTCTGAAAGAGCAGCGTGCTAAAGCAGAAGCTGAAATGACTGGTCCTACCACCATTGGTGACCTGCTGAAAGAGCAGCTTCGCGGTAAGGAGTAATCCTTCAGCCCGTGCTAAAGAAACCCGCTCCGGCGGGTTTTTTTGTGCCTGAATACCTTGGATTGCTCACAATTGACCGTTTCTTGAGCTTGCGACTTGCAAATTTCATAAGCTAACTGCATGATTTAACTGGAATTATCTAAAAGCTTCGTTCTCAAGGAGGGAATGCAGTGACGAAATCCGAGTTAATAGAGAGAATCGTTAGTCGTCAGCCGCAGTTGTCGGCGAAAGATGTTGAGCTGGCGGTCAAGACGTTGTTGGATCATATGTCCCAGACCTTGTCTTCCGGAGACCGTATTGAAATACGGGGCTTTGGCAGTTTCTCGCTTCACTATCGAGCACCACGGGTTGGTCGCAATCCTAAGACTGGTGAGACTGTCGAGCTGCAAGGGAAGTTTGTTCCGCATTTCAAACCTGGAAAGGAGCTTAGGGATCAGGTGAATGATAGTATGGCTGTGTGACTTCTCCGCCTGCTGGACTTAACCAGCTATCGCTGGTCCAAACTCTGAATCTATACGAAGTACACACCAATCATGCTGTCTGCTGAACTGTTCGACACGGCACTCCTTTATATTCTTCTACTCGCAGCAGTGGCGCTGGGTTGGACGCTTGGTTATCGCTATGCGCAACAAGGTAAGAAAGTAAATTATCCGGATTGGATTCCTTCCGTCGATTACTTACTTGCCGAAAGCAACGATGCCGCTCTCGAAAAGCTTATAAAAATAGACCAGATGGACGACGAGTCTATTGATTTGCTTCTGAAGCTTGGTAAGAGCCTTCGTGATAAAGGCGAGCTCGACCGGGCCATGCACCTCCACCAGAAACTTTTTGCCCGCGCGGATCTGGAGCGCAGCGCCCTCTATGCGATTCAGTTTGAATTGGCCTGTGATTACTCGGCAGCAGGGTTGCTTGATCGTGCAGAGCGCATATTGCGTGAGCTACTTGCTGCAAAAGGGCGCAATTCAGATCGAGCTGCGACTCTGTTGATAGAACTCCTTGAAGAAGAGGGCGAGTGGAGCAATATTCTCGAACTCTACAAGGATAAAAAACTCCCTGCTACTGCTCGTCTGAATCGTCGAGTGTCTCACGCTGTTTGTGAGCTGGCAGAGAGAGCACTCAAAAAGTCCGATTTCCTTGAAGTTCAGCAGCTCTGTAAGCAAGCACTTAAAATCGACTCTGCCTGTGCTCGTGCTTACGTCGTTCAGGGTGATCTTGCGTTTGGCCAGAACGAGTATCGGGAGGCTGTGCGCTGCTATCTGAAGGCGGCAGAAATCGACGAAAGCAGCGTTGTCAGTGTTGTTGAGAGAATGACAGAAGCTTTCAGTATCAGTGGTGATAAAGAAGGTCTGAAAACGCATCTTCATGATCAGTGGGCCAGGACCGGGTACGTGCCCGCCCTCATGGCGTCCATGGGGGTTGTTGTTACACAGGGAACCCCGGAAGAAGCGGTAAGTAAAATTCTTGATGAGCTTAGGTTGCGCCCCTCAAACCAAGGGTTTCTGGCACTTGCAGAGCTCGTTGTTACGCAACGTCAGCAGCTCGACAAGTCGCAGTTGTTACAGCTCTATGATATTCTCCGCGGTATCGTTGCAGTCGAACCAAAATTCGTCTGTTCTAATTGCGGATTTAAGGCGAAGGAGCCGCATTGGCGCTGCCCAAGTTGTAAGGACTGGGCAAGCATTAAGCCATTCGTACCGTCGCCTGCTCAGAAAAAGCCAGATATATGACTACAACCTCACCTATTGTTGTCGCGCTCGACTTCCCCGATATGAAACAGGCATTGTCGATGGCAGATCAGCTCGATCCGTCTCTGTGCCGCGTCAAAGTAGGTAAGGAGCTTTATACCGCCACCGGTCCTGCCATCCTGGAAGAGCTTCATAAGCGAAATTACGAAGTATTTCTCGACCTTAAGTTTCACGACATCCCGAATACTTGCGCCAAAGCCGTTGGGGTTGCTGCCGACCTGGGTGTCTGGATGGTCAATGTTCATGCCTCTGGTGGCCAACGAATGATGGAAGCCGCCCGCAACGAACTAGAAAAGAAATCGCACAAGCCACTACTGATCGGTGTGACCGTCCTTACCTCAATGGAACAAAGTGATCTTGCAGGAATAGGTTTGGATGTTGAACCGATGAAGCAAGTTGAGCGATTAGCGAAGCTTACTCAATCATCTGGGCTGGATGGTGTGGTCTGTTCGGCTCGTGAGGTTGCTCTCATCCGGGATGTATGCGGTCCAGAATTCCTTACTGTTACGCCGGGAATACGACCAGAAGGTTCTGATGTAGGCGATCAGAAACGCGTTATGACGCCGAAGCAGGCGGTTGACGCTGGCGTGGATTATATGGTGATTGGCAGGCCCATTACTGAAGCTGCACATAGTGGGTGTGCACTTGAAACGATAGCAGGCGAAGTGGCCTAAAAGAATTTAGTTGTGGAAAGAAAAATGACGGATAAAAAAGTTGCACTCATCACCGGCGTTACCGGTCAGGATGGTTCTTACCTAGCAGAGTTCCTGCTTGAAAAAGGCTACGAAGTCCACGGTATCAAGCGTCGTGCCTCACTGTTTAATACTGAGCGTGTGGATCACATCTATCAGGATCCGCACGAAGAAAACGTGAATTTTCACCTGCATTACGGTGATCTGACAGACTCTTCTAACCTGACGCGTATCCTCAAAGAAGTACAGCCGGACGAAGTATACAACCTGGGCGCACAGTCTCACGTTGCTGTTTCCTTCGAGTCACCGGAATACACGGCTGATGTCGATGCAATGGGAACGTTGCGTCTGCTTGAGGCGATTCGTTTCTTAGGGCTTGAGAAGAAAACGCGCTTCTATCAGGCTTCTACCTCTGAGCTGTATGGTCTGGTGCAGGAAATCCCTCAGAAGGAGACCACACCTTTCTATCCCCGCTCTCCATACGCCGTTGCAAAAATGTACGCGTACTGGATTACGGTAAATTATCGTGAGTCATACGGTATGTACGCCTGTAATGGCATTCTGTTTAACCACGAATCTCCACGTCGTGGCGAAACCTTCGTTACCCGTAAGATTACCCGCGCTCTGGCTAACATCTCTCAAGGTCTCGAGAAGTGTCTGTATCTTGGCAACATGGATGCACTCCGTGACTGGGGCCATGCTAAAGACTACGTACGTATGCAATGGATGATGTTGCAGCAGGACACCGCAGAAGATTTTGTAATCGCTACGGGTAAGCAGATCTCGGTTCGTGAATTTGTTCGCCTGTCCGCTAAAGAGCTAGGTATTACACTGCGCTTCGAAGGTGAAGGTGTTGAGGAAGTTGCCATCGTTGAAGCGATTGAAGGCGACAATGCCAAAGCTCTTAACGTTGGTGACACCATCGTGCGCGTTGATCCTAAATACTTCCGCCCTGCAGAAGTAGAAACCCTGCTGGGTGATCCGGCGAACGCCAAGAATAAGCTGGGATGGACGCCTGAAATCACCGTTGAAGAAATGTGCGCCGAGATGGTTCAGTCGGATCTGCAGAAAGCGAAGCAGCATGCACTCCTGAAAGAGCATGGTTTTGATGTCGCTGTTGCGATTGAAAGCTAAGCCTCAGGCAAGGAGAGAGGTAGAGCTATGAAGCGCATATTCGTTGCTGGACACAAGGGAATGGTGGGATCAGCCATCGTTCGTCAGCTGTCAGAGCAAACAGACGTTGAGCTGATTGTGCGAGACCGCACTCAGCTCAACCTTCTGAATCAGGCAGAGGTCCAGGCATTCTTTGAAGAAGAGAATATTGACCAGGTGTATCTGGCTGCGGCTAAGGTAGGTGGCATTATTGCCAACAATACCTATCCAGCGGAGTTCATCTACGAGAACCTCATGATCGAATGCAATATAATTCACTCCGCGCACCTGGCGGGAGTGAATGATCTGTTGTTCCTGGGTTCATCCTGTATCTATCCTAAGCTGGCCGAGCAGCCAATGTCCGAGAGCGCTTTGCTTACTGGGACTCTTGAACCGACCAACGAACCGTACGCAATCGCTAAGATTGCTGGTATTAAACTCTGCGAAAGTTACAACCGTCAGTATGGTCGTAACTACCGTAGCGTGATGCCAACGAACCTGTACGGCGAAAACGATAACTTCCATCCTGATAACTCCCACGTTATTCCTGCGTTAATGCGTCGCTTTCATGAAGCCAAGCTCAATGATGTGCCAGAAGTGGTGGTATGGGGCACGGGCAAACCAATGCGAGAGTTTTTGCACGTGGACGATATGGCCGCGGCCAGTATTTTTGTGGCGAATGTGAGTGATGAAATCTATCAGTCATGCACTGAGCCTATGCTGTCGCATATTAATGTGGGTACGGGTGTGGACTGCACTATCTCAGAGATGGCACACACCATGGCCGAAGTGGTCGGGTATAAAGGCAAAATTACCTTTGATACGACCAAGCCAGATGGTGCACCGCGCAAGCTCATGAATGTGGATACGCTTAAGAAACTAGGTTGGACGTACAACATCGAGCTGAAAGAAGGTCTGGCCAGTACGTATGCGTGGTTTTTAGAACACCAGGACGATTTTCGCGAATAGTTCAACGCAAGCCCTGTCATGTTTTTGAATATTCTATTTTGAACAATTTTTGTCGGGTTGCGGGCATCGGAGCAGCTTGGAATTCTTCGATGTATTGCGTGGCTTTAACCAAACGCTAGTTTCGACTGCTAAAGTCTGATGAAGGGTGGCATAACCATAGCTCAGCGTACCTTTTATCAATGATTGCACAAGGCTAAGATATGGATACTGTAGACAGGATATTTTTAGGCTTACGAAAGATAGTTGCGAATACTGTGAACAGTGTTGTAAATATATTTCGTAAGGACGTGCTAGTAGAATCCTCTGAAGTACATCGTAGCGTTGTTATTGGTAAGGGATCACAAGTTAAGGTTGGTACCGCAATTGACCCGGCGAGTACTATAGGTTCATACGTATACATCGGGAAATATTGTAACGTGACCAGAGCTAACATCGGTTCCTATGTCTCAATTGCTAATGGTGTATCAATTGGTCAGGGTGAGCATGATATTACAAGAATAAGCACAAATTCGTTATTCTATGAGAGTGCTTATGATGAGCTGACAAAGGAAGACCTCATCATCGAGGAGGATGTATGGATTGGGGCTGATTCTATTGTATTGAGAGGTGTTGTTATTGGGCGAGGAGCTGTAATCGGTGCTAATAGTGTTGTTACTAAAAGTGTTCCTCGTTATGCCGTCGTTGTAGGGGCTCCTGCTAGGGTAATTAAATACCGGTTCTCAAATGATCGTATCGCTAGTATTGAAAAATCTGAATGGTGGACCTATAGCCCAACGGACGCTAGATTAATATTTAAAAGAATTACTGAAAATGTATAAAAAGGCTAGTTTGGTAGTTGATTACCATCTGAATAATAAAATATTTGACATTGATGACTGTGCGGTCAATAGGGATAACTATGGCTATTCCATATGGCTCTTAAAAGAGAGATTAAAAGCGAAAGGATATGAGCTTTCAACTTGTGATATTAATCGGCCTTCAGATTCTGAACTTGTTATATATTTTGACTACCCTGTTAACGGCATTGAAAACACCTCTGCCATAAAAATTCTATGTCTCTTTGAAAACGAAATTATAAAACCAGAGAATGCACCGTCATCGGAATTTGATGCTTTTGATTATATACTCTCATGGAATGACAATTATCTATCTATCCCTAATTTTAGAAAGTTTAACTATACTCATAAACTTAATCGCCCATATGACTTCATAAATGCCCCTTCATTCGGGGAAAGAAAACTGTGTGCTTTAATTTCAGCAAATAAAATGGTTAACCATCCTCTGGAGCTATACTCCGAAAGGCAGCGAGCAATATCATGGTTTGAAAATAATGCCCCTGAGGATTTTGATTTGTATGGAATAGGCTGGGATGAGTTTACTAATGATGGTAGTTTCAAAAATAGATTGTTGAATAAACTTACTCCATTTTCGAACTTCGCTAAGAAAACGTATCCATCGTATAGTGGAAGGGTAACATCTAAAAATGATACCCTTAGAAACTATAGATATAGTATTTGCTTTGAAAACGCTTCAGGATTTCCTGGCTATATATCAGAAAAAATATTTGACTCACTAATGGCAGGCTGTATTCCTGTCTATCTTGGAGCCCCAAATATATCAGATTACATCCCCTCAGGGTGCTACATAGATTTTGGAGTATTCAGTTCATATGATGAGTTACATAATTACCTTGTTGGAGTTTCAGAAGATGAATTCAATAGTCGCCAGCGTGAGATTGAAAGGTTCTTGAACTCAAAAGAATCTAATCAGTTCGAAGCTAATCGTTTTCCTGATTTGATACTTCAGTGTTTGGAGGATAGTTTATGATTACGGTAAAACTAAACGGGGGCTTAGGAAACCAATTATTTCAGTACGCGACAGGTAGGGCTCTTTCACTCAAGTGGGGCGTTCCCTTACGTCTGGATACTTCAAATTATCTCTATTATAATGTTCACCCCCTGCGTATTCAGAATATGAATCATAACTGTGAAATTTATTCTCACGCTGGGAGAGTATATAAAGCGATTAACAGCGTTAAGTTCCAACGTTTATTGTCGATGTTTGGGCTGAGGAGCGATTTATATATAGAGGATTCGATAGAATTTGATCCCGCAGTACTTAGCTTAGGGCCGGGAGCGACAATTTATGGGTATTTCCAGTCCGAAAAATACTTCTCTAGTATTAGAGAGAGGTTACTAGAAGAAATTTCAGTTAAAGACGCTAGCTTACTACCCATAAGGCAGCAGATTCACGACATAAAGAGCTGTAATAATAGTATTTCTGTGCACGTCAGAAGAGGCGATTATGTGACAAATGCTTCTGCTAATGATGTTCATGGTCTTTGTAAGTTAAATTATTTTTCAAGTGCAGTTGAGTTCGTATTGAAGTCATCGAAAGAGAAAAGTGCAAAGATATATGTTTTTTCGGATGATATCGAATGGTGCAAGAGTAACTTAAAACTGGATTACGAATGCATATATATAAGTGGTCAAGAGAATGCTCCTGAGTTGGATATGCATTTGATGAGTCTATGTAAACACAATATTATTTCTAATAGTACGTTTAGTTGGTGGGCAGCGTGGTTAAATAGAAACGAAGAAAAGGTTGTTGTTGCGCCAGATAAGTGGTTTCAGAGCAAAACGCTAAGCTCTGAGGATCTAGTTCCTGGTAATTGGGCCAGGCTTTAATGATCAAGTTAGGTGGTATCAAAACAGGAGTATTAGCACTCGTAGTTGGAAAAATTTTACAGGTATCGATTGCACTCATATCCGTCAGGTTGATGACCAGTTATTTGTCTGAAGTTGAGGTAGGTAAGTACTATCTGGTTCTTGCTGTGATGACCTTACTAAATTTTGGTCTATTGAATGCACCAGGACAATATTTTAACAGGAAAGTTATAGATTATAGTTTAAACGGAGTTCTAGTATCCGCTTCTCTAATATTACTGTTTTATAGGTTGTTGTTAATTTTACTTGGCCTGGCTGTAACTGGCGTCGCGTACTACGCTCTTAGCCTTAGCCAAAATTTTGAAATTGAACCATTTTATCTTGTTATAGCCTTAGCTTTACTCGGCGGTACAACATTAGTTATATCGAACTCTATTAATATACTAGGTCATCGTTTAGCATTTGTTATTATAAATACAGCGTATCTTTCACTTGGTTTACTGTTTTCTGTGGTGTTGATATCTTTCTATCAGAAAAGCGCTTTAGCATGGTACGCAGGACTTGCTATTGGACAACTACTTCTTCTTATCCCATCTCTATATATAGTTTTTTCTTTGGATAAATCAAGAGTAGGTCTTCAGATATACAATGGAGATGAATTTAAGCGTATAGTTCTATTCTGCGCGCCTTTGGTGGTTACTCTATTACTGCAGTGGGCTAATAATAGCGGTTATAGATTTGTGATTAATGATATATACAGTGTCGAGGTTTTAGCGAAGGTTTCTGTAGCTATTGCTGTTGCTGCTGCAATCTTCGGAGCGATTGAAAGCCTTGTGAACCAATATTATCTCCCGCTTTTCTATAAAGATATAACTCATGCTAATAAAGAAGAAAGGGTAGCTATATTTGAAGACTATTTCTCGAGAATAATTAAGATATATTTATGTATCCTGATGTTTATATTTGTCTTTTCGAAGAGCATATTAGTGATTCTTGTCGACCCCAAGTTTCACGGTGTTTGGCTTCTCTTATCGATTGCGGTGATTATAGAGTTTTCAAGAGCAGCAACAAATGTACTTTATTGGATATCTCAATCTGAATTAAGGACAGGGGGCACTGCTTGGCCATATGCAGGAGGGTTATCTTTATGGCTGATTATTCTTTACAGCGTCGATTTCACCGGCTATGAGTGGGGTATTCCGCTCACTATAGGTGTGGGTGGGGCAGTTACCTTTAGTCTGATGTTTATCTCTATGCGAAAGTTACTGCCAGTAGGGATGTCAATCTCTAAGCGCTATGTAGCTAGCTTGCTAGTAGTCGCAACGTTCTATTTTGCAATATCATTCTTATTTTCGTCAACATCGTTGTTATTTAGTATAGCTCTCGTTGGTTTGTGTGGGTTGCCCTTACTTTATTTTATTTATTGCATAGATCAGAATAAGATGTGAGGTGAACTTTGTTAGTTTATATTCTATTTCAAGTTTTAATTGCATGGTTACTTCTCACAAAGTTTAAATATAGACTAGAGCTGTCGTTCTTGTTCCTTTTCGTTTTTTCTGCTATTCGCTTTGATGTTGGTTATGACTTTTTGTCTTATTACACAGCGATAGCAGATTACGGTGGCGACACTGAGACTTTCAGACGTTTCGGTTTTTTTCACGGTATCCTCATTAAGCTGTCAAGCTACCTAGAGTTTTTTCAGCTATATTTTATACTAACATCATTTTTCTTTTATTATTTTTTCTATCTTGTCATTAGGGATTTTAGCGACTTCCCGGTTGTTTCTTTGATGGTGTTTATCGCAATTCCTTTTTTCTTCTTAATGTCTTTTAATTTTATAAGACAGTTTTCAGCCCTAATATTAGTTTACTATGGGTTTCGATATATCTTCGAAAGGAGAGTGGTTAGCTATTTTCTGATTGTGCTCCTCGCAAGCTCGATTCATTATACGTCTATAATAGCGCTTCCTTTATACTACCTATATTCCCGACGATTCCACTGGATGGTGTACGTACTGGTCTTGATATCTTCTTTTTTTGCATTTCCTCTGGCTAAATATATGGTTTCTGTTTTAGTTCCTGGTTACTCTCACTATCTTGACAGTCCTAATAAGGGGGGAGCGGTATTTCAATTCTTTATTTTTATTTTGTCATCGTTATTTTTAGCATTGGGACAGTATCGAGGAGATGTATATCGTCGGTTCTATTTTGATGTCTTTATTTTGGGGGTCGTTTTGTATAATACATTTCAACCGATAGGTTTTGCTGGGACTAGGGTCAGTTATTACTATCTTTTTTCCTTGGTATTATTGGTACCGAAACTATTTATTAGTGTAAGGCCGCGGCAATTTCTTGCGATATTTTTCTTATTGATTTCTATATTGTTCTTAATTAGCTTGGTATTGCATTCGAAAGTTGGTACGCGAAGTCCATCTATTCCATACTCTATATTTTTCGGCAAAACTATAGAGGACATTAGGCCTTATGATTGGGTTAAGGAGTAATATAGTAAATGTCTAATAGATACATATCAGTTATCCTTCCAGTATATAATGCTGAAAGTTATATTGAACGCGCAGTTCAGAGTATTTTATCGCAGACTTTCCGTGATTTTGAACTGATTTGTATTGATGATGGCTCGTCTGATTCGTCACTTGATATTCTCAAACAATTTGATGATCCCAGAATAAGGCTTTACACTCGTGAAAATAGGGGCCTTATAGCGACGTTAAATGAAGGACTTTCGCATGCCAGGTACAGATATATCGCCAGAATGGATGCCGACGATATTTCATTACCAGAACGGTTCGAGAAGCAACTTCAATTAATGGATAGGTATCGGCTGGGGGTAGTGGGCTGTAGCTATGAATATATAGACAAAGCTGATCAACCTGTTGGGGTGAGAAAGCTGTCAAGTGTACCTTTCCTAAATTCATGGCTGTTGGAGTTTGGATCTTCTTTCTGTCATCCATCGGTAATATTTGATCGTGATATTTTAGGCCCAAACCTGAGGTATGCCATCGAATGTCGCTCCTATGAAGACTACGAATTATGGCTTCGTCTAAGATCAGCTGGTATTCGAATGGCGAATACACCAGAGATCTTGTTCAAGTACCGTATACTTGATTCTAGTGTTTCTCGTACGATGGCTGATCTGCAATCTTCTGGTAGCGCTACTGTCTTAAGTAAATATTCGAAGTTTCTAACTAGTATTGACGATTGTCACTACATGTTGTTTGGTAGGAAGTCAGGCAGTAGTACAAGGTGGGCTTTATATAAAAATCTACGTTTGTCGTTTCTGGCGTTTAGGCACTGTGGCTTATTCAGAGCCCTATTTGTATTTGTATATCTTCTAAGGTGAAATTGGGAAAAATTATGGCTTGTTTAGATCTGCTCTTTTCAACGTATGAGGATCGGATATATGACTTGATATCTACTCTACCTAAATATAAAGAGGGCCAGAAGATTATAATAGTTCATCAAACTATGAGATCTGAAGGATTCGATAGAGTTAATAAGTTTTTCCAGCAGAGGAGTGACGTCACTTATGTTAAACAATTTTCATATGGGGTTACGAAGAGTCGTAATTTAGCTATAACTCTAGCAACTTCTGATTATATTTTATTTTGCGATGATGACGTTGTCTATACCGATAACCTGTATGATATAGTGGTCGGTGCATTGCAGAATTCAGTGGCATGTACTTTTCGAGTTGCTTCTACGGAAGGTGGCTTTACGAAAGAATTCTCAGAATTCTCAAAGAGGCACACACGTCTTTCTATTTTATCTGTAGGTACGATAGAAATAGCGTGCCAAAGAGAGTTTTTGATCGAGCATTCTATTAAATTTCCTGAAGATCTTGGAGCCGGTGCTCGCTATCCTTGTTGTGATGAGCCGGTATTTCTTTCTAGAATTATTGATAAAGGTGCTAGTGTCACTTATGTGCCGATTACAATATGCGCGCATCCAGCGATTAGCAGCGGAATGTCATTAAATTCCGGTGTCGGAATTATGTCTCGACTGATTGCTTTTAAATATATATTTGGTAGATTTTTTTATATTCCACTATTTATATTATTCTGCCTGAAGAATATTAATAAAATTGGGTTTAAAGCATTGCTTTCACTTATTAAGATTTTGATAGAGAGGAGGTTATAGAAGTTTCTTTTGTAATCCTTTTATTGAGTAAATAATCATTTTAGTAACTGATTCAAGGAACGAAAGTCCTACTACATTCCGATAAAAATGCCACTGTGCTTTCACAACAGATACTTTTCGGCGTGTCATTCCAGTATCTGTTCGGTACTTTGCTAAGTTTTTGGGAAGGCAGAATGCTTTCTCCGTAGTTTTGAGTAGTTCAAGCCAGAGTGCCATATCTTGGCGTTTTCGGATCTTAGGCATGTACCTCTTGCCCAGCTTTAGTTGGTCGTACACTACAGTTAAACAGCCAATACAGTTTGAATATAATAGCTTATTGTAGGTGATATGCGCTGGAGCTTTGACAATTGATCCAGGTACTCCACTCGTCAACTTTTGGTAGTATGTGTAGGTGAAATAGTAGTTATTTCGTTGCATGAATAGTATCTGATCACTTAACTTGTTCGGGTCCCAAAGGTCATCTGAATCAAGAAAAGCTATATAGCGACCGGCAGCATTTCGAATAGAGTTGTTTCTCGCGACCCCAGCTCCACTATTCTCGTTTAGCCTGAATAGTTTAATACGTGAGTCATTAAATGATGCCACTGCTTCGATGGTTCCATCACTTGAGTGATCATCTGTAATTAATAGTTCCCAATTAGGGTAGGTCTGTTCCAATACCGATTGTATCGACTCTTTGACAGTACGCTCCGAGTTGTAGGTCGGCATGATAATAGATACTAGTTCAGAACATAGATCACTGCTCATTTATCTAGCCCCGAACCCTGTCAACATCGTCTTTATCGTCTTAAAGACGATGTCTAGGTCCAGCCAAATGCTCAGATTTTTTACATAGTAAAAATCGTGAGCAAGTTTTTCTCGCGTCTCATCTTCATCAGCAGCGTAGCCGTGAGTTACTTGTGCCCAGCCAGTAATGCCTGGCCTCACGATGTGCCGGAAGCTATACAAGGGAATGACTTTTTCAAACTCTTGAACGAAAGCTGCTTGCTCGGGGCGTGGGCCTATAAGAGCCATATCACCCTTCAGGATATTCAAAAACTGCGGAAGCTCATCAATCCGCATTTTCCGTATAAATTTACCTATACGTGTAATTCGTGGGTCATCTTCGCCCGCGAATTGAGCACCGTTCGCTTCAGAGTCAGTACGCATACTACGGATTTTGTACATGCTGAACTCACGACCACCCTTGCCTACTCGACGCTGTACAAAGAAGGCTGGTCCCTTTGATTCTAACTTTACCGCTATGGCTACTATGATGATGAAAGGCACGGTAACAGGTGAAGTGGCTAGTATGAGAGACGACTCAAGCAAACGCTTCGCAGTCAGGTAAGCTTGCGAGGGTAGGAGCTCATGTCCTGCAAGCTCGCCGTAGTGGTCGAGAGGGCTTTTTCCTGAAATTGATTCATAGGCAGCTACTGAATCCATTACGGGAGTGTCTTTTGAGAGCTCTTCTGCAATGAATTGCTGCCATTCTGCAGGGAGCTGCTCATTGCTATCCACTATGATGCCGATCGTGTCAGGGGCGGTAAACGATGGCTTTTCAAGTGCATAGAACTTGGATGGGTTCAGCCTGATTAATTCCTGGTAGAAACCAAATGGAATAACTGCGTAGCGTCCAGTTTGCAAGTGCTGTCTGAGCTTGAATTCGGAGTATGTGACGATTGGAACTACACACAAGGATAGAAGTAAAACCGAGCGCGAATAATCGATACGCGTGAATATGATAACTGCAGTAATAGATAGCAGAGAAACCGTAAGCACCGGGATCATGTAAGACAGTGGTCTATTCCCGGGGAATCTGCCCAGGTTATGGAGAGTAACGCTCGAAATAAGATAGCCGATCAGTGATCCGCACAGCACGTTCAGAAACTGAGGTGCTTTTAGATTTAATCCGGTAAAGAGGACTGAGCCCGATGTGATAAGCGAAGCACAAATAAATAGCCCGAGAAGGACGGTGGTGCTGTGTATCAGGAAAGATTTTCGAGAGAGTGACGCTGGCTGCAGGGAGCTGTCAATCGCGTGTCCTTGTACCATGCCGCCGACCTTGGAAAAAGAAGTGGCTCCCCGAGCTGGACTTGAACCAGCGACCAATAGATTAACAGTCTACTGCTCTACCGACTGAGCTATCGGGGAACATCAAGCAAGTGGTGCGCATTATGTCAGGATCTTTTTTTCTGTCAATACAATAATGCGCAAAATTATGATTTTTATAGAGTTTTTACGACTCAGAGTATCCGTTAGGGTTAGAGCTCTGCCAGTGCCAGGTGTCTTTAACCATAGCGGCGATGTCGAGTTCAGTTTCCCATTGAAGTATCTGCTTCGCCTTGGTCGCGTTTGCATAGCATGCTGCGACGTCTCCTGGGCGACGCGGGGCTATTTCGTACGGTACGGGCGTCTCGTTGACTTCAGAGAATGTGTTCACAAGTTGCAGCACGCTGGTGCCGTTGCCTGTGCCCAGGTTAATCGCTTCTACGCCAGTTACAGCTTCACTGCTGAGTAAGTTATCAACGGCTTTCACGTGACCTTTTGCAAGGTCCACGACGTGAATGTAATCACGTACTCCTGTTCCGTCGATGGTGTCGTAGTCGTCGCCAAAAACCGAGAGTTTTTCTCTTCTGCCGACTGCTACCTGTGAAATGTAAGGCATCAGATTATTGGGAATATCTTTCGGATCTTCGCCAATTAATCCCGATTTATGTGCTCCGACAGGGTTGAAGTACCTGAGCAGGATAACGGCCCATGGCAGTTCAGCTTCCGTGAGGCGGTCTGCTTCAGGCAGGTCGCGGAGCATCTCTTCGATGATGAGCTTTGAGCGTCCATATGGGTTGGTCGCCGACAAGGGCATGTCTTCCGTTAACGGAAGCTTTTCTGGATCGCCATATACGGTTGCAGAGGAGCTGAAGACCAGGTTTTTTACACCGGCTTTCTCCATTTCCTGGCATAGAGTGATAGTGCTACCAAGATTGTTGTCATAGTATGCCAATGGCATCTGGCAGCTTTCCCCAACGGCCTTCAGGCCAGCGAAGTGAATGACTGCCGCGATGCTGTGTTGGCTGAAGATACTTGCTAACAAAACCGGATCACGAACATCACCTTCAATGAAAACAGGCGCTGTTCCTGTGATTTTTTCTACACGATTGAGGGCTTCAGGTGAGCTGTTGCTCAGGTTGTCGATAACGACCACATTGTAGCCGGCTTCGATCAGTTCAACGCAGGTGTGACTTCCAATATAGCCAGCGCCACCGGTGACCAGAATTGTTTTACTCATATCAATCCTTCGCTATTCGTGAAAACACCGCACCTTTCTGGCCGCGATATTTTGCATTCTCTCGTTTGTTATAAGGACGTTCAGCCGGGCTGCTCAAGGTCTCGAAGGACATAGCACAGATAACCATTTCTGGTCTGAGCGCGAGTGGGAGCTTGCCGTTGTTATAAAATTCGAGAACGATCTGTCCCTCCCAGCCTGGATCAATCCGGCCAGCGGTAACGTGGACCATCAGGCCGAGGCGTGCGAGTGAAGAGCGGCCATCGAGCCAGCCAACGAGGTTGTCCGGAATACTGACCGACTCCATAGTGGCGCCCAGAATCAGCTCGCCAGGGTGGATATAGAGAGCTTCATCCTTCGGAATTTCGATCTCTTTGCTCATGATACGATCTATATCGCGATTGAGCTGATCGCGGTCTCCCGACAGGTCCAGGTGGGTAACCGAGTTGTTATTAAAAACTCGAAAACGGTGATCCAGGCGCAGGTCGACACTGATTCCAGCAATTGCATCATGCCCGGGTGGTGGGTCGATGATGATATCGCCAGAGGCAATTTTCTGTTCGATGTCTACATCGCTGAGTCTCATTGTTTGGCCTCGTTATTGCGCACCGTTGTCTGAAAGTTCAGCCTGGTGCTGCGGGTAATGTACTTTAGTCGCTTGAATCTGGTAGCGGAGCTTACCGTCTTTTTTATCACGCAAGCGGATCAGTGGGTAGCCAGGGGCATCGGCCAACCAGGCATACACTTCACGTTTCTTACTGTTGCGTACCTGCTCAATCTTGATCGCGTCAAATGTTCCCGCTTTGATTTTAATTTCTTCTTTTCCAACTACGCGGAAGCGGAAGGGTTTCGTTTTTGATTTTTCAAAAACGGGTAAGGTGAACTCTGTATTACCTTTCGCTACCTCTATGCTCGCTTGCAGCATGTAAGTCAGGTTGTCCTGAATGCCTTCCTGCCAGTGGTCATCGCGCTTCCGGTCTTTCTCCAGGTCTTCAATGCTTTCGGCATCAGCAACAAAGTGTAGGGTGCGGTCGGGTTCGTCGATCATCCCTGAGGCACGATAGCTGTAGTTGACGGGTACAATTTGGTTGTTTTTATAGATGAAATCACTGGTTTCCCGCAGTGATGCAATGCTTGCCTCTGCATCAAAGTCTACCCGCCAAAGGTTATCTGAGCGTTGTTCCAGTGTACGTGTTGCGTCGATATCGAAGCTGAACCACCCAATACGGTACTCACTTGTGTACTCAACAGAATAGGGCGTTAGTGTTTGGGGAGTATGAGCGTCGGTTTCATCTGATATTGCAGAAATAGGTGTGATGGTGGCACATACGGCGACCAGAATGCTGGTCAGCTGCTTGCGGAGTAGGCCTTGAATCATGGTGCCGTCCTGTCGTTGAAAGGTCTCTTATGAGACCTCGGATTATCCTTCCAGTTTCACACCAGTGTCTGGCATTGGTTTTCCATCGAAGGTAGCGAGGCCTGACACCATCTCCAGTCGGCCTTCGACAAACCATTTTACAGCGATGGGATAAATAATATGCTCTTGCAGCTGGACGCGTTTCCGCAGAGTTTCTTCGGTATCGCCGTCCATTACCGGCACGACCGCCTGAATAACGTTGGGGCCGTCATCCAGTACTTCAGTCACAAAGTGCACCGTTACGCCATGCAGGTCATCGCCAGCTTCGAGTGCCCGGCGGTGGGTGTGCAATCCCTGATATTTAGGCAGCAGAGAAGGGTGAATATTGAGCATTCGGCCCTCATAGCGGCGCACAAGATCGGGAGTGAGGATTCTCATAAAGCCCGCGAGAACGACCAGGTCAGGTTGGTAGTCGTCGATGGTGCGCATCAGAGCGACGTCAAACTCTTCTCTGGAGGTGAAGCCACGGTGATCGATGACACTCACGTCCAGGTCGCGGTCGCGGGCTTTCTGCACACCCGCGGCCTCAGGTTCGTTACAAATCACGCCAGCGATTTCTGCATCGATTGCGCCACTCAACACCTGATCGGCAATGGTCAGCATATTGCTGCCACTGCCTGAAATCAGAATAACGATGCGTGGCTTTTCTACTTCTCCAGTAGGATAGCGTGACGTTACGTCGTTCATGCACGGTTTCCTGTGAACTGAACAGCGTCTTCATCGCCATTGAGTTCCTGGATTTCACCGATGATCCACGACTGTTCACCTTCAGCGTTGAGAAGAGCGATGGCTGCGTCTGCTTTCTCTTCTGGCAGCGCGATGATCATGCCGACACCACAGTTAAAGGTTCGGAACATCTCGCGGGTTTCCACGTTGCCGTTACTCTGCAACCAGGTGAAAACTTCAGGCCATTGCCAGCTATTGGTATCAATGACAGCCTTGGTACCTTCTGGCAGAACGCGCGGAATGTTTTCCTGGAAACCACCGCCGGTGATATGGGACAGAGCGTGGACGTCTGAAGCATTGATCAGCTTGAGAAGAGATTTAACGTAAATCTTTGTTGGCGCCATCAGAGCATCAGCAACAGGCTGGCCGTCGAGGTCAGCTGCCAGATCGGCACCTGATACTTCAATGATCTTACGGATCAGAGAATAACCGTTTGAGTGAGGGCCACTGGATGCAAGGGCGATCAGCTTATCGCCTGCCTGCACCTTGGTGCCGTCAATCAGATCGTCTTTTTCGGCGATACCGACGCAGAAGCCAGCAAGATCGTAGTCTTCGCCTTCATACATGCCTGGCATCTCAGCAGTCTCGCCGCCTACCAGAGACGCTCCAGCCTGGGCGCAGCCCTCACCAATGCCTTCGACCACAGCAGCGGCGACGTCGACGTTCAGTTTGCCGGTTGCATAGTAGTCGAGGAAGAACAGAGGCTCTGCACCTGCGACAACGAGGTCGTTAACACACATGGCAACCAGATCGATACCGATGGTGTCATGCTTGTTAAGGTCCATGGCAAGGCGCAGTTTCGTGCCCACGCCATCGGTTCCGGAGACCAGCACAGGCTGACGATAGCCCTGTGGTAGCTCGAAGAGGGCACCGAAGCCGCCAAGGCCAGCCATGACCTCCGGTCTGCGAGTGCGTTTGGCGACGCCTTTGATGCGGTCAACCAGTGCGTTACCAGCGTCGATATCGACGCCTGCGTCTTTGTAGCTCAGGGATTTTTGATCACTCATGCCGTCTGTCACAGGTAGTGGCTTATGAAAGGCGCGTATTCTAACGATTTGTCTGCCATCCTGCATCCCGCAAATAAAAACAAACTGCAGACTGTTTATCGGCGGGCTTCGTGGCACAATAGCCGCGGACACGAAAGACTGAGGAATAGTAGTGCGTCTTCTGACATTCCTAACAATATTTTGCATAAGCGTTTCAGCTTCCGCCGCGACAGTTAATAACCTCTATGATGTTGCGGTTCCTGTTGCAGATCAGACAGAAGAAAGCCGCAGTGATGCGATCGGCGGTGCTTTTCAGCGCATGTTAGTGCGCCTTTCGGGGACTGAACAGGTGCTCGAGAACCCGGTTTTAATGGGCGAACAAGGCAATGCACAGAGTTACATGAGCAGCCTGCGTTATGAGCGTGGCAGTGAAGAGCAGCTGTTGCTCAGCGTCACATTCATGGCCGGGCCGATGCAGAAGTTACTCGAGCGGGCGGCAGCGCCTGTCTGGGGTAGCTCACGCCCACGCACCCAGATATGGCTGGCGGTGAACTCAGATGATGGGCGTACCGTCGTTGGGCCAGAAGAAAGTCAATGGAAGTCAGCATTCGATGATGCCATGCGTAGCCGCGGCTTGCCCTGGATGTTCCCAGCCTGGGATCTCGAAGATCAGATGGCTCTGCCTGTTGCCAGTCTCTGGGGACTCTTTGAAGAAGACATCAATTCCGCAGCCGCGCGTTACTCCAGTGATGGCTATGTAGCAGGGCGTATCATGGCCCTCGGAAGTTCGTTCAGTTTTACTGGCTATATCAATCATGCAGATATTCGTCATTCCCTGTCAGTACAGGCCGACACTCCTGAATTGCTGGCATCAGGCGTTGCAGGTGAGATCGCTGAAAAGCTGTCAGAGCGCTACGCGGTCATTCCTCTCACTGGAATAGATAACAGTGAATTGATACGCGTCACTGGTGTGACGACCTTTGCTGATTACCGGGAGTTGCTCGAGTACCTGAGCGCCAATGTCGCCGTCAGGGATGTTGTAGTCGTGGCGTCGGACCGGGATGAGGTCACTCTTGCGCTTGATCTGACCTCTAGCTGGTCGCAGGTGCTTGATAGCATGGCACTCGATAAGAAGATTACGGCAAACGAGGAGGGCGTCGCCTATGTCTGGCAGCGCTGAAGTCCGTAATAACGAGCCATCTCAGCTGACTCTACAGGTCGCACTCAGAGATGACGCCCGGTTCGCGAATTTTTACCCCGGAGTGAACCAACAGGTCCGGGATGCACTGCAGGGGCAGTGGACGACCGCCGGTGAGCCGTTTATTTATCTGTGGGGCGTTACCGGCTCCGGAGTCAGTCACCTTCTACAGGCAGCGTGCCATTACGCAGAAGGGATCGGACATCAAAGCATGTACCTTCCTCTTGCAGAGCTTAAAGACATAGGTCCGGGAATGCTCGAAGGCGTCGACCAGCTGCCTCTGGTCGCCATTGACGACCTGCAGGAAGTCATGGGGGATGCAGAGTGGGAAGAAGCGCTTTTTCACCTCTACAACCGTATACGCGACCGACAGAGCCACTTGCTGATTGGCGCGAGTGCTCCACCGTCGCAAGCAGGCGGTAAACTACCGGATCTCGTTTCCCGACTTAGCTGGGGGATCACCTATCAGGTTGAGACCCTATCGGACGAAGAGAAGGTACAGGCTCTGATTCTACGGGCTCGTCAGCGTGGTTTTGATCTTCTTGATGATGTTGCAGTGTTTATTATGAACCGCGGTCCGCGAGATATGGCAGGGCTGTGTCAGATACTTGATCAACTGGATCAGGCATCGTTGAAAGAGAAGCGAAAACTGACGATTCCTTTTGTGAAGTCTGAGCTCGGCTGGTAATTGCTGATAGCAGGTTGAGGTTATTACGAGAGATACAAAAACGGCGACCTGAGGTCGCCGTTTTTATTGATTGCCTGAGTGACTTAACGCAGAGCAGTCATCCCAGGGGATGACATGCGCATGTAATCGAGCAGGATATTGCCAGTCTCAATCAGCATAGCGTCAGGCTCTTCATCGTCCTTGTCGTCCGACTTAGCTTTTTCTTCACCTTCTTCAGACTTTTCGTCTTCTTCTGGATCATCGAGTGAAGCCAGCTCGGGCATGCCCTTCGCTTTGCGGCGTTTGTTCTCAAGTGCCAGGCGTCGGCGGTCGTTCTCTTCCCGCTCTGCTTTGCGTTCTTCTTCGTTAAGAGAAACCTGGGTTTTATCCCGCATTTCAGAGACTAAGGCTTTTTGCTCGCGGACGAAGATAAAGTCCGGGTTGTCGCTAATACGTTCCTCATGCAGTTCTTTCAGGCGTGAGAGTTTGCTGCGCACTGGGTTGCTCTTGGTCTCGCGTGCGGGCTTGATGGTATCCCAAGGGAGTGCCTTCTCAAGCGCACTCTCACCGATTTTGTCTTTATCAAAGAGCGAAGGGAACATAATGTCCGGTATCACGCCCTGGTTCTGGGTGCTGTCGCCTGACACACGGTAAAATTTCGCCTGGGTGATCTTCAGCTGGCCCTCGGTGAGTGGGCGCAGTGATTGAACCGTCCCCTTACCAAAGGTCTGCCCACCGATGACCAGGCCTCTGCCGTAATCCTGAATAGCACCGGCAAAAATCTCAGAGGCAGATGCGCTTAAACGATTGACCAGTACCGTCATTGGGCCGGCATAAAGAACTTCGGGGTCGCGGTCACGCAGAACATCGACATCACCGCGTGCTCCGCGTACCTGAACCACTGGGCCGGTCGGAATAAACAGACCTGTCAGGTTAATTGCTTCTTCCAGTGAACCACCACCATTACTGCGAAGGTCGATGATCAGACCATCGATTTTTTCGTCCAGAAGCTCATTGACCAGACGGCGTACGTCGCGGGTCGTGCTGCGGTAATCAGGCAGGTTATTCATCCGGCCTTCGAAGTCGATGTAGAAGGTCGGAATATCGATAACACCGATGCGGCGGGTTTCTTTTCCGTCCTGGATCTCGATCACTTCTTTCTGCGCAGACTGTTCTTCCAGTTTTACCTCGTCACGGACGATCGAAATCGTTTTCGGCTCTGCAGTGGCGACGGCACCGCTGAGGATCTCAAGGCGGACTGTCGAGCTTTTTGGCCCGCGGATCAGGTCCACGACTTCATCAAGGCGCCAGCCGATCACATCGACCATGTCCTCATCGCCCTGAGCAACGCCGATGATCTTGTCTTCCGGTTCAAGGTTGCCTGCTTTGGAGGCTGGGCCACCCGGTACCAGGCGAACCACTTTGGTGTGCTCGTCTTCTGTCTGCAGAACTGCGCCTATGCCCTGCAGCGACAGACTCATATTGATGTTGAAGTTCTCAGAGTTACGTGGCGAGAAATACTGGGTGTGTGGATCAAAGGTACGGGTAACCGCGTTCATGAAGGTCTGATACGCGTCAACCGGACGGCTTTGATGCACTCGGTTGAGCTGATTCTGATAGCGCTTGGTGAGCAGCTCGAGGATATCTTCATCCTCTTTGCCTGCCAGGCGCAGGTTCAGCATTGAGTTCTTCAGGCGCTTACGCCAGAGCTGGTTGAGTTCTGCTTTGGTAGATGCCCACGGAGTCTCTTCACGATCCAACTCCAGAACTTCTTTACCGTTAAAATCATAATCTTTCGCTTTCTTCTCCAGCTCATTTAGCATGAAGGACAGGCGCTCACTGACGCGTTGCTGGAAGCGATTGTAGATGTAGAACGCAGGCTTCATATCTCCACGGCTGAGAGCTTCATCCAGGTGATTACGGAATTGCTCAAACTCTTCGATATCAGACGCCAGGAAATAGCTGTGGGTGCCATCGAGGTCATCCAGCAGGGTGTTCAGGACTTCCGACGAAAGATCGTTATTCAGGCGCTTACGCTCGTAATGCCCGCGCAGCAGGTTGCTCATGATCTGCTGTGTTGTGATCGCTTCTTCCCGCGTTGGCTCCAGTGGAGTAAACGGGGTGCCGGGTTTTATCTCAGGAATCGTCGCATTCGCACTGATGCCCGCGAGGGTGAGTACGACAGCGATGGCTGAGAGAAGAAGGCGTTTGCCGGTATGCATCATAGCTTTACCTGATCCTTTGTTTCCTGCGATTGTCTTTATGAGTCAGCGCCGCTACCATGTGCGCCGTTCGTCCAGTCAGGCCCGGACATGCGTTAATACTTAATAGTAGACCCTAACAGAGAGCCTGATACCAACGTAAATCCCCGTTGTTTTGTGAAGAAGCGTCGGGTTCACGCCGAATTTGTAACTCATATAAGACAACAGGAGCCATCAGTGGCACGCGTTAATCTTGAATTGCCCGACGTTTTTACCTTTTCTACACACCTTACGGTTCGGGTATCGGACATCAATTACGGTAATCACCTGGGAAATGACCGAATGATATCGCTGCTCCACGAAGCGCGCCTGCGGTATCTGCATAACTACGATTTCAGTGAGTTCAATATCGGCGGTGTTGGCCTGATGGTGACTGACATCGTTGTGAGCTTCGTTTCTGAATCATTTGTGGCGGATCGCCTGACTTTCAAGGTCGGGATCACTGATTTCAACAAATACGGCTGTGATTTCGTTTACCTTGTCGTCAATGAGAGTCAGAACAAAGTCGTGGCCAAGGCAAAGACGGGTATCGTTTTCTTTGACTTTGATGAGCGTCGCATCAGCCGGGTTCCCCCGGTATTTTATGAGCGCTGTGCTCCTGACGTCACTCCCGTCACTGAATAGTATTACCCGTTGTTAAAGTAGGCCGTGAGGAAGTCCAGGAAAGCGCGGCTTTTGTTCGCCAGATAGCGATTCTGGGGGAACACTACCTTGATAGTGCGCACCGGGATTTCCATGTCGCTGAACAGGCGGACTAATTCACCATTGCGGATATGACGCTCTGCCACGTAGGTCGGTAGGGCAGTAATCCCCATACCAGCCAGGCAAGCCTCGTAGATCAGGTCAATGTCGTTCACTGTGAGTTTGCGTTCGATATTGGCCAGGGTGAAGTTGTTTTCTTTCTCGAACTGGCGTAGCCAGTTGATCCGCGCGTACTCGGCGTTCGCCACCACCAGAATACGATGACTTATCACTTCTTCTAGCGTGGTCGGCGTGCCCCACCTTTCGAGGTAAGCCGGAGAGGCGCAGATAACGATGCGTTGCTCAGCCACTGGCTTAGCGATCAGGCGGGAATCTTCCAGTGAGCCGATGCGCAGCGCAAAATCATACCCTTCTTTCACGATATCCAGTGGTCGGTCCGATATGTGAAGGTCAAAGCTCACATCCGGGTACTTATCAGAAAAATCGCTGAATATACGAGCCAGCTCCTTGCGCCCGAAGTTCGACATCGCGGTAATGCGTAGCCGGCCTTTGGGCGTATCGTCGAAGTCCGTTACCAGCTTTTCGGCTTCGGTGATGGAATCGAGAATGTTCTCGCAATGCTGGTAGAACATCTGGCCGGCCTCCGTCGGGCTGACCGAGCGGGTAGTCCGGTTTAGCAGGCGGACGCCAAGGCGTTCTTCCAGAGCGCTGATCTGCTTACTGACGGCCGAAGGGGTTACGCCAAGAGATTCTGCCGCACTAGAAAAGTTTCGGGATCTGACCACCGAGACAAAGGTTTGTAACGGATCGACGCGCGACATGGGCTGTCCTTTCTGGTTGTCTGGCTGAACTCTTTCCCCAATGAAAAGCGGTCTGGCTTTTCCTTAAAGTAGGGAATGATTGAAATAATCCACTTATAGTTAAACAAAAGGAAATAATAAAAGCCAGATTCTGCCAACTGAAGATCAGGCTTTCTTGGATGGCTTATAGAGATTGATGAAGCCCGCGGCAATGATTAACGAGGCGCCCAGCCAGGTCGTCCACATCGGGATCTCATCCCAGATAAGCCAGCCCATCAACGCGCCATAGAGAACAGCGCTGTAGGCATAAACCCCCACCTTACCTGTGGGCGCCGTGCGGTAGGCTCGGGTCAGGGCCAATTGGCCGAGCGTGGCCACAAGGCCGAGAAGAAGTATCCAGCCCCATAGGTCCGCTGACACAGGTTGCCAGGTCACGGCTGCCCCGGGGGCACTGACTAGGGCCGCAATGACGCCAAAGTAGAACACGATCGTCTGACTGGATTCAGTTTCAGACATGCGTCGAATCGTGACTTTGGCCAGGGCAGCGAGAAAAGCACCGAGCAGGGCGACCAGTGCAATAAAAGTAAATGCGCTGTCGTCGGGTCTGAGAATACAGGCAACACCTGCAAAGCCGACAAATACAGCGGCTATGCTGTACTTACCTGCGCGCTCGCCAAGCCACAATAAGCCGATGAGTGGCATAAAGAAGGGGCTGGAGAGTTTCACCAGAAATGCCTCAGTCAGGGGCATGTGTCCGAGCGCCCAGAAATAACAGTACATGGCGCTGACGCCGACCAGCCCGCGCATCAGGTGCCAGTGCCAGACTGAGGTCTTCAGCAACGTGGTGCCTTGCCGCAGAATCAAAGGCATCAGAATGATCAGGCCAGCCGCGTTGCGGAAGAACACGATCTGTTCTGTCGACAGGCTTTCTGAGAGGTACTTAATCAACGCACCCATGATGGCCAGCAGAGCCTCTCCGCCGATCAGAAATAAAGCCGCTTGTCGCAAGTTTGAGGTCATAACATCCAGAACAGTAAGCCGTGCCCTTGAGCTAAGCCCGACTGACACTATATAGAGAGTGATAGACGCTACAGCGCGCCGTCAGAGGCGTCGGATTATACGCATGAATCGAGCTGTCTGATGAATTGAATGGTCTTCGGAGTAAGCTTGCGCTGTATCAATGAATTAAAAATGAATTTTACTAAAGTTATATTTGTAGTTGTTGAAATTTATTAATTTATCGCCATATAGACTGCAGACCAGACACTTAAACAGGCAGCGACATAGATAGCCAAATAGCCAAATAGCTGAATAGATAGTTGCCCAGAGATTTAAATCGAAATTGAAACTCGGTTAGCTCGCCAGCCCTCACCGGGAGCGCGCTAACCATGAGCAGGAGAACGAAACGATGCGTATGGACCGTTTAACAACAAGCCTTCAGAACGCCCTGGCTGAGAGTCAGAGTATCGCGCTTGGTCAGGATCATAATCAGATTGACACAGTGCACGTGCTCCTGGCGTTGTTCGAGCAGACCGACAGTTCGGTAAAAGACGTTTTGCGTCGTTGTGGAGCAAACGTCAGTAACCTCGAAGGGCGCTTACGTGCCATTCTCAGTGATCAGCCCAAAGTCAGCTCGCCGGATGGCAATGTGCAGCTGGCCCCCGAGCTGGGCCGCTTACTGAATCTCGCCGATAAAGAAGCCCAGAAGGGCGGCGATCAGTTTGTCTCCAGCGAGATTTTTCTACTGGTGGCACTGGATGAGCGTGGCCCTTCAGGTCAGGCCTTAAAAGAAGCGGGCGTTACCCGCGAAAACGCTGAGAAAGCAATCAAAGATATGCGTGGTGGAGAAAAAGTGACCGACGCTAACGCAGAAGACAGCCGACAGGCGCTGAGCAAGTATTGTGTCGACCTGACCGAGCGTGCAGAAGCTGGCAAGCTCGATCCTGTGATTGGCCGTGACGAAGAGATCCGTCGCACTATTCAGGTGTTGCAGCGTCGTACTAAAAACAATCCGGTGCTGATTGGCCCTCCAGGTGTGGGTAAAACCGCCGTGGTCGAGGGGCTGGCGCAGCGCATCATCAATGGTGAAGTGCCAGAAAACCTGAAGAATAAGCGTATTCTGTCGCTGGACATGGGCGCCTTGCTCGCCGGTGCAAAATACCGTGGCGAATTTGAAGAACGTCTCAAAGCCGTTCTGAAAGACGTCTCGAAAGAAGAAGGGCAGATCATTCTCTTCATCGACGAGCTACATACTATGGTCGGCGCTGGCAAAAGCGACGGTGCGATGGACGCGGGCAACATGCTCAAGCCGGCACTGGCACGCGGTGAGTTGCACTGTGTCGGTGCGACCACGCTTGACGAGTATCGCGAGTTTATTGAAAAAGATGCTGCGCTCGAGCGTCGTTTCCAGAAAGTGCTGGTGGATGAGCCCAGCGTTGAGGATTCGATTGCCATTCTGCGTGGCCTTAAAGAGCGCTATGAAGTTCACCACGGTGTCGAAATTACCGACAGTGCCATCGTCTCGGCGGCTAAACTGTCGCAGCGTTATATCGCTGACCGACGTCTGCCGGATAAGGCGATTGATCTGGTGGACGAAGCTGCGTCGGTCATCCGCATGGAGATCGACTCCAAGCCTCAGGAAATGGATCGTCTTGAACGTCGTCTGATTCAACTGAAAATCGAGCGTGAAGCCCTGCGCAAAGAAAAAGACGATGCCGCTCGTAAGCGACTCAGCGACCTGAACGAAGAAATCAACAAAGCCGGTCAGGCGTACGTTGAACTCGAAGAAGTCTGGAAGAAAGAGAAAGCTCTGCTCGAAGGTGCCAGTAAGGCAAAAGAAGAACTCGAGCAGGCCAAACTGGAGTTGGATGCCGCGCGTCGTTCAGGTGATCTGCAGAAAATGTCAGAGCTTCAGTATGGACGTATTCCAGAGCTGGAAAAACAGGTGGCCTCGGCTAATGAAGCCGAAACCACAGGTACGCAGGAGTTTACGCTACTGCGTAACAAAGTGACGGAAGATGAAATCGCCGAAGTGGTCTCTAAGTGGACCGGCGTGCCCGTGACCAAAATGCTGGAAGGCGAGCGCGAGAAGCTGTTGCGCATGGAAGACGTGCTGCACGATTCTGTGGTTGGTCAGGATCAGGCGATCTCGGCGGTCTCGAATGCGGTGCGGCGCTCTCGTGCGGGGCTTTCTGACCCGAATCGTCCGAACGGCTCATTCCTGTTTCTTGGGCCAACCGGGGTCGGTAAAACCGAGCTGTGTAAAGCGCTGGCCGGTTTTCTGTTCGACAGTCGTGACGCCATGATCCGTATTGATATGTCGGAATACATGGAGAAGCACTCGGTAGCCCGCTTAATCGGCGCGCCTCCGGGCTATGTTGGCTACGAAGAAGGCGGTTACCTGACCGAAGCCGTGCGTCGCAAACCCTACTCGGTCATCCTGCTGGACGAAGTCGAGAAGGCGCACCCGGACGTCTTCAATATCCTGCTTCAGGTACTGGACGATGGACAGCTGACTGACGGTCAGGGCAGACGTGTCGACTTCAAAAACACCGTACTGGTGATGACGTCGAACCTGGGCTCGGATCTGATTCAGACCATGGCCTCAGAGAGCAGCAGCGATTATGAAACGATGCGCGATGCGGTGATGGAAGTCGTGGGCAGCCACTTCCGTCCGGAATTCATCAACCGCATTGATGAAGCTGTGGTTTTCCATCCGCTGGAGAAAGATCAGATCCGCGGCATTGCGGACATTCAGCTGCACATGCTGCATGAGCGCTTACGCGAGCGCGATCTGTCTCTGGAGCTGACGGATGCTGCTACCAGTAAGTTGGTGGATGTGGGCTACGATCCGGTATTTGGTGCGCGTCCTCTGAAACGTGCGATCCAGCGCTGGATAGAGAACCCATTAGCACAGGATATTCTGTCGGGGCGCTTTATGCCGGGCAGCACCATTGTCGCGGATGTAGAGAATGATGAATTTATATTCTCCGCACGAGAAGGCTGATCGCTGAGGTCGTAAAAGCCTGACAAGTCCTGACGCTAACCAGCACCGCGGTGCTTTGTGTCCCCTGACAGGCCAGGGAGCGGCCTGTATACTTGCCGATATCTATTCTGGGTATCGGCTTTTTTATAGGGATTCATGATGTTGAGCGTACGTTTATTTTCCTCTTTGTTGGTGGCTGCGTCTGCAGCCGTACTGTCAGCCTGTGCCGGTACGACTTCGCAACTCGACCTGGCTGCAAGTACAGACCTGCATTGTGGATCAATTCCAAGTGTCACCGTGGTGGATGACGTACTCACCATTGGGGCTGGTGAAAAACCGACTCCGGGCTATGCCGTTCAATTGAATGAGCAAAGCCGGAAAGGCGACAGCATTCGTATTGCTTATCAGGTCTCCGGCCCAAAAGAGGGCGCAATACTGGCGCAGATGATCACAAGCCCATGCACCCGTGTGACCCTACCCGAAGACTGGCAGCGTCTGACCGTCGAGAATAAAGATTCTGGTCAGCAATGGGTGTTTGAGAACGCAGCGAACTGATCCTTACTAGTGATTATTCTCGGTATTGACCCTGGTTCGCGTATTACAGGCTTTGGTCTGATTAATTCGGTTGGCGGTCGTAAAATCGAATACATTGCCAGCGGCTGCATTCGCGCAGGCACCGGCGAGCTGCCTGAGCGGCTCGAAACCATATACAAGAGCGTCTCCGAGCTGATCCAGCAATATTGCCCTCAGGAATTTGCCATTGAGCAGGTATTCATGGGGAAAAATGCTGACTCAGCGCTCAAGCTCGGCCAGGCTCGCGGCGTTGCGATTCTGGCTGCTCAGCTGGCGTCCTTGCCTGTGCACGAATATGCTCCTCGCACTATTAAACAGGCGGTGGTCGGAACCGGTGGCGCAGGAAAAGAGCAGGTTCAGCACATGGTCCAGCGTCTGCTTAAGCTGCCGGGGCTACCACAGGCGGATGCCGCCGACGCACTTGCCATTGCGCTTTGTCATGCGCACACCAACGCCAGCCTGATCAGCCGTGCTGGCTTAAAAACCTATCGTCGTGGCCGCGCTTCCTGATTGAGCAGCACTGTATTTTGCTGGTAGTCTATGCCGGTTAATTTATACAGCACACAAGCGAAATTCATACATGATTGGTCGACTGCAAGGCTTCATCCTCGAAAAGCAGGCCCCGGAATTACTTATTGATGTTCAGGGCGTCGGATACGAGGTGCAGGCACCTTTGTCCACATTCGCGGTCCTTGGCTCCATTGGAGAGCCCATTACTCTCTATACCCACCTCGCCATTCGCGAAGATGCGCATCAGCTCTACGGTTTCAGTGATAAAGGGCAGCGTACTTTATTCCGTACGCTGATTAAGGTCAGTGGTGTTGGGCCCAAGCTGGCGCTGGCCATTCTGTCTGGTATGGATGTGAATGCCTTCGCTAACTGTGTTCACAATGAAGATGTTAAATCCCTGACGCGTTTACCCGGCGTGGGTAAAAAGACTGCCGAACGCCTGATTGTAGAAATGCGTGACCGTCTGAAAGAATGGCAGGCCCCAGCACCTCTCTGGGCTGCTGCCGATCAGGCGGAGAAAAATACTCAGGAGCAAGCGTTCGCTGAAGCGGAAGGTGCGTTGGTTGCCCTCGGCTACAAGCCGCAGGAAGCGTCAAAAATGTTGATGAAAGTGGCGGATCAGTGCAGCACCCCCGAAGAAATGATCCGTATTGCTCTGCGTAACACCATGGGTGGCAAATGATAGAAACAGATCGCTTTATTGCACCGACACCGCAGCTTGGTGAAGAAAAGCAGGATCGCGCTATCCGGCCTCGTATGCTGGATGACTACATTGGTCAGCCGCACGTGCGGGAGCAGATGGAGATATTTATCGGGGCGGCCAAAGGTCGTGGTGAAGCACTGGATCATACTCTGGTGTTTGGGCCGCCGGGGCTGGGTAAAACGACCCTCGCTAACATTATCGCCGAAGAGATGGGTGTTCAGATCAAGTCGACATCCGGTCCGGTACTTGAGCGAGCAGGCGATCTGGCGGCGATTCTGACCAGCCTCGAAGAGGGCGACGTGCTGTTTATCGATGAAATTCATCGCATGAGTCCGGCGGTCGAAGAAGTGCTCTATCCCGCTATGGAAGATTATCAGCTTGATATCATGGTGGGTGAGGGCCCGGCTGCACGATCAATGAAGATTGAATTGCCTCCGTTCACCCTAGTCGGGGCGACTACAAGAGCAGGTTTGCTGACCTCACCATTGAGAGATCGTTTCGGTATTGTGCAGCGCCTGGAGTTTTATAACATTCATGACCTGTCGAGCATCGTCAGCCGCTCCGGGCGTCTGATGGAGCTGGAGGTCGAAGAAGAAGGCGCGCAGGAAGTCGCCCGCCGGGCGCGTGGCACCCCCCGTATTGCGAACCGTTTGCTGCGTCGTGTGCGTGACTACGCTCAGGTCAAAGCGGACGGACGTGTGACCAAAGAAGTCGCAGACCTCGCCCTGAACATGCTGAACGTTGATGCGCAGGGTTTCGATCACATGGATCGCCGTCTGCTGCTGACGCTAATGGAAAAATACGACGGTGGTCCGGCAGGGGTAGAAAGCCTTGCAGCGTCTATTGGTGAAGAGCGGGATACCATCGAAGATGTGCTTGAGCCATACCTGATGCAGCAGGGCTACATCACCCGTACGCCTCGTGGGCGAACGGCGACAAAGCTCGCTTATCTCCATTTCGGGATTGATCTGCCAGCACGTTTCGGAACGGATAACGATGGCGTTTGAATGGCCGCTTAGAGTCTATATCGAAGATACGGACGCCGGTGGTATCGTGTTTTACGCCAACTACCTGCGCTATATGGAGCGTGCCCGAAGTGAATGGCTGCGCTCATTCGGTTTCGAGCAGCAAGCTCTGATGCAGGCGGGAGTCCGTTTTGTTGTTCGGGATCTCAACATCCGATATCGCAAAGCAGCCGTATTAGATGACCAGATAGTCGCGACAACAGACTTAGCTGAAATAACGAAAGCCGGGATGACGTTGAACCAGACGGTGATCCGGCGGTCTGAATCAGCGGAAAAAACGGAAGAGCGAACCGAAGAACTTTTAGTCGATGCGCAGGTGCGTGTCGCGTGTATTAACAACGAAGGGCGGCCTGCAGCAATACCTGCTGATATCGTTGCCCTGATGAAAACCTAACGGAGCCAAAGTGAACGAGTCGGTTTCAATTACGCATCTGATTTTAAATGCGAGTTTTGTAGTACAGCTGGTGATGCTGATGCTGGTGGCAGCGTCAGTATTAAGTTGGGTCATTATTATTCAACGCGGTCGCTTGATCTCTGCCACTGAGCAATCTATGCGTCAGTTTGAAGAGCGTTTCTGGTCAGGTATTGACCTCAATGACCTCTATCGTGAGTGCCAGCAGCAGCCAGAAAATTCTTCCGCTGAAAAAGTCTTTATGGCCGGCCTGAAAGAATTCGGAAAAATGCGTCAGCAGAGCCCGGGGGACCCTGAGGCCATGATGGCGGGTGTTCAGCGTGCTATGCGCATCGCGATTACCCGGGAAACCGAAGAGCTGGAAAATCACCTGCCAATGTTGGCAACCATTGGCTCGACCAGCCCGTACGTTGGTCTGTTCGGTACGGTATGGGGCATTATGCACTCCTTCCAGGGCTTAGCCAGTGTGAAGCAAGCAACGATTGCAACGGTAGCACCGGGTATTTCTGAAGCTCTGGTCGCTACGGCTATGGGTCTGCTGGCGGCGATTCCTGCGGTAATTTTCTATAACCGTTACGTCGTTAAAACCGAGAAGTTCCAGACGGCTCTCGTCACTTTTGCCGATGAATTCAGTGCACTGCTGTATCGCCAGGCACACAAGGTAAGTCAGAGTCAGCGTGCTGGAGCGGAGGCTCTCTGATGGAACCGCTTCAGCAGCAAATGACGAAACGCCGCCCGATGGCGGAGATCAACGTTGTTCCTTACATCGACGTGATGCTGGTTCTTCTCATTATTTTTATGGTGACTGCGCCCATGCTGGTGCAATCTGTGCCAGTAAACCTGCCTGATGTTGACTCTACGCCGACCGAAATTGATCCGGACGACACGACGCTAATGATCTCGGTCAGTTCAGATGGTCTTTATTACGTCGAGCGTGGGGAAGAAGAGCCAGAACCAATGTCTCTGACTGGTGTGACGGATTACGCAGGAAAGTTACTGAAAGCTCAGCCGGACACTCGCTACATGATTCGCGGTGATGAGTCTGTGCCTTACGGTAAGGTAGTGCTGCTGATGGGGAACCTTCAGGGGGCAGGAATTACCAACGTCGGCCTTGTCACCGAAGCGCCAGACCCGGAGGCTCGCCCCTGATATGAATTGGCGCGAGCCCGGCAGTTATACCCTGCCAGTTGTAGGTGCCGTAGTCATTCACCTGGTCGCCGTTATCCTGCTGGTGAGCGAGTGGCAACGTGATAAGCCGGTGATGTCTGAGCCTGTTCCACCGCACATGATTGCGAAAGTTGTTCAGGAAGAGAACAAGGCGGCAAAAGAGCGAGATCTGCAGCGCCAGCGTGAAGCTGAACGTCTGCGGCAGCAAAAACTCGCGCGCGAGAAAGCAGCGCGAGAGAAGGCTGCCCGCGAAAAAGCAGCGAAAGAAAAAGCCGCTCGGGATAAAGCTACGGCTGACAAGGCTGCAAAAGAGAAAGCTGAAGCCGAACGAAGAGCGCGCCAGAAAGCTGCTGAAGAGAAGGCAGCTAAAGAAAAAGCTGCAGCGGAAAAGTTAGCGAAAGAAAAAGCGGCCAAAGAGAAGGCTGCGAAAGAAAAAGCAGCACGCGAAAAGGCGGCCGCAGAAAAAGCCGCTGCTGAGAAGGCTGCTGCCGAAAAAGCGGCGCGGGAGCAGGCTGCAGCTGAACAAGCATTGATGGAACAAATGGCACTTGAGCAGGCAGAGGCGGAAATACGCCGACAGGAAGAGGCTGCGCGCGCTGCCGAAGCGGCAGAAAAAGCGGCCCAGATGACGGCGGAGTATCAGGATCTTATTCGCGCACAAGTAGCGTCCGTCTGGAACTATCCACCGAATGTCAGTGCCGAACTGGAAGTTGAAGTACGTCTTGTTATGGTGCCAACCGGTGAAGTTATTTCCGCCAACGTAACGCGTAGCAGTGGTAATGATGCACTGGACCGTTCGGTAGAGCAGGCGATTCTGAAAGCGTCGCCGCTTCCTGTGCCTGACGATATTCGGGTGTTTGAGCAAAACTTCCGACGCTTAACCATGAAATTCAGACCGGAGAATGCCTCTTGGTAACACGAGTATTATTTGTACTGGCGCTGGTATTGGGCCAGGTCGCACACGCAGAATTAGTGATTGAAGTAACGCAGGGCAGACAAAGCGCTTTGCCGATTTCTGTTGTGCCTTTTGAATGGAACGGAGCACTGGAACTGCCAGAAGACATCAGCGGTATAGTGAATAGTGACCTCGGAAGCTCGGGGTATTTCCGCACGCTGGATCGCTCTCTTATGCTGGCGACGCCTCATACTCCGCAGGACGTAAATTACGTCGACTGGCAGCGGCTGAAACAGGATTATCTGGTGGTTGGCCAGATAAGTTCTGCAGAAGGTGGGTACGCTGTCGAATTTCAGGTGCTGGACGTTCATCAGCAGCGAACTCTGATTCATCACCGTGTTAAAGGGAAGGCGACTCAGCTTCGGGATCTTGCGCATTACATCAGCGATCATATTTTCGGGCAGCTGACTGGTATCCCGGGAGTATTTTCGACCAAGATGGTTTACGTCACCACTAACCGGGAGCGTTCACGTTTTAACCTGAACTTTGCCGACGCAGACGGTGCCCGGGAGCAGCTTATCTTCCGTTCAGACGAACCTATCCTGTCGCCGACCTGGTCTCCTGACGGCAAAAAAGTAGCGTACGTTTCATTTGAAAATGGACAGAGCGAAATCTTCTTCCAGGAGCTGGCAACCGGGAAACGCGAAAAGGTCGTAGCATGGGATGGATCAAATAGTGCGCCATCTTTCTCATCCGATGGAACCAAATTGGCCTTTGTACACTCAAGGTTGGGTAACCCGGATATTTACGTGATGGATCTGAACACCCGTAAGGCGGAAAGAATTACCAAACACTATGGCATTGATACTGAACCACAGTGGATGACGGATAATCGCCATATTCTGTTTACCTCCAGCCGGGCGGGTGGGCCGCAGATTTACAAACTGGACACTGTCGATGGCTCGGTAGAGCGGGTCACCTTCGAAGGTCGGTACAATGCCAGAGCGAGAATGACCGCAGATGGCCGCAAAATGGTCTATGTACACGGTAACGGAGACCAGTTTCATATCGCTTCGCAGGACATGGAAAGTGGCCGGGTAAGAATACTGACCCGGGACACGAATTTGGACGAATCGCCTAGTGTTGCCCCCAACGGAAGTATGGTAATTTATGCGGCAACTGAGAAAGAACGAAGTATTCTGGCGGCAGTATCGGTGGATGGGGAAGTAAAATTCCGGCTGCCATCCAGATTCGGAGACGTACGCGAACCGGCCTGGTCTCCGATACTGAATTAATCTGAACTACTAACCACAATTGGGAAGAAGCAACTATGCAAAAAACAGCACTGTACAAAGCACTGGGTATCGCCTTCGGCGCACTTCTGGTAACTGCATGTGCCAACAATGGTGACCTGGAAGAGGGTGCAGGCGCTGCAACGACTGCTACCGAACAGCAGGCAAACGAAGCAGCTGATAGCGCTACTACTGGTGTTGAGTCTGCGTCACTGCAGGGTGAACAAATGATGTCAGACGCTGAGAAAGCGGCTCAGCAGGCTCTGCTGGACATCACTGTTTTCTACTTTGACTTTGACCAGTCAAGCATCAAAGAGTCTGGTAAAGCCGCTCTGAGTGCACACGCTGCATACCTGGCGTCTAACTCAAGCGCTCGTATTGTTCTGGAAGGCCACGCTGATGAGCGCGGTACTCCTGAATACAACCTGGCTCTGGGTGAGCGTCGTGCAATCGCTGTTCGTCAGTTCCTGATGGCGAAAGGTGCTTCTTCAAGCCAGATCAAAGTTGTTAGCTTTGGTGAAGAGAAGCCAGCAGTTACTGGTAGCACCAGCTCTGCATACGCTAAGAACCGTCGCGTAGAAGTTAAATACCAGAGCCGTTAATGAAGCGGCTTGTCGTTACTCTGGCGCTGGCAGCCTCGTCTGTCAGCGCGCTTTCAGATGACGGCTGGGTATCGGTCGGGTCAACCCAAGTGGTTGCCCCGGCCAGTTCTGAACCCGTCGTTACTCCCGATCAATCTCCGATCCTTGCCCCATCCGCCAACCCTGGTGGAGACCTTCTTACCGAACTGATGCTCCAGGTGGAGCAGATGAAGACGGAAATTGCCTCCTTGCGCGGCCAGCTCGAAGAGCAGCAGGCCAAAGTAAGGCGAATGGAAGCGTCGCAGCAAGATCGCTACCTTGACCTTGATAGTCGAATCTCTGCATTAACTCTGGCTCCGCCAGCGGTTAATAGCCAGGAAGTGTCTCAGACAGAAGCTGATAACAATGATGGCGAGGCTCTCCCTCCTGCAGGAGAGGCCTATAAGTCCGCGATGCAGCTTGTGCGGGATAAAAAGTTTGCAGAAGCACGTGCGGCCTTCGATAGCTTTGCTGAAAACTACGCCGGCGATGCACTCGCAGTAAATGCAATTTACTGGGCAGGCGAAGTCAGCATGGTTGAGGGTAAGCTCGACGTTGCGGAGGCGCGCTTCCGAACCGTGAAAGAGGATCACAGTGATCACTCGAAAGCCGCGGATGCTTCATACAAGCTCGCTGTGGTGCTTGATAAATCAGGTAAGAAGGCAGAGAGCAAGGCGCTGTTGCAGGAAGTCATCAGTAAGTACTCTGGCAAGAGCGACAGTACTGTCTCTCTGGCGCAGGCCTACCTGAAGAAAATGCAAGGCACCTCTGAATAATGCGGTCACTGCATCCATTCAAAGGGATCCAGGTTCAGTAACGCGGGCTTTCAGGGTCTAAGTTACTGAATCTGAAACTTTTTTCAGAAAAAGGGTTGCCAGCCGCGAAAATATCAGTAATATACGCGGCTCCTTCGGGTCGTTAGCTCAGTTGGTAGAGCAGTTGGCTTTTAACCAATTGGTCGCTGGTTCGAATCCAGCACGACCCACCACCTCCACACGTCAGGTGGGTTGAAGGAGTTAAGTTGCTGAAATTGTTGACATTTTCAAAGCGTTCTGTAGAATGCAGCAGCAACTGGGGGTCGTTAGCTCAGTTGGTAGAGCAGTTGGCTTTTAACCAATTGGTCGCTGGTTCGAATCCAGCACGACCCACCACCTTTTCTTTCTCGTTCGAGAAATCTGATTTCCAAATTCTAAGAAACCTTCGTATCAATACTGATATTGAGCCGTTTTATTCGTGGTGAGCGTATGAAACTGCGCACTTAGTGCACAGTTTCTGTCAGTCTGGCCGCACGAATCGCGTAATCGTTATCCTCCTGAGCCAGGGCGTTCAATACTTCTACCGACTCTTCCGTGAAACCTTCCCTTCGTAACAAAAGGCCATGGTAATAACGGCATCGTGGGCTTTGTTTTGATGCCTCCGTCAGCCTGTTGAGTAAATCACGAGCTTCTGAATCAAGGTATTCGGAGATATACAGAACGGCCAGTTCGAGTATCGCACTCTGGTCATCTGGTGTTTGCCCGAGAATGATCTGGAAATGCTCGATGGCCGCTCCCTTATCGCCTTGAGTCAGTGTAGCCAGCGCCAGATGGCGCCGTGCATTGGTATCCGAGGAATTCAGTGCGAGTGCCCTCTGTAGTGCTTCTTTTGCATCACCAATATTGTTCATCATAAAGCTGGTGATGCCGGCCTGGGCCCACGCCTCTGAATTCGACGGATTCAACTCCAGCGCTTTCTGGTACTGGGAGAGAGCGTCTTTGAATCGTCTCTGAGCGGCCTGGGTAATGCCAAGGCGAACATAGAAGCTACTTTCTTCGGGTGCAATACCAATAGCTCTCTGGGCGGCGTATTCAGCGGTAGTGAAATCTGCAGCCAGCACCCGGAAGCGGGCGAGGGCATCCCAGGCAATAGCATTCTCAGGGTTCTTCTGAACAGCAGTCTCAATGTGTGTCATACCGGTATTGGTGTCGCCTGTTGCGATCAGAACCTGGCCGATATTACAGTGCGCCATGGACGAATCCGGGTCGAGTGAAAGTGCCGAACGAAGATGAATGAGTGCGGGTTGCCACTGTTGTTGCTGTGCAAGCGCAAAACCCAGATTGTTATGAGCGTTGGCATTGTCCGGGTCTATATCGACCGCGGCCCGGAAGTGGTTTTCCGCTGCAGTAACGTTACCTTGTGAAAGCGCTAAAACGCCTTGTTGTAGATGGTCAGCAAGGGTCATTAGGTAATCCTCGAAATCAGACCCTTAAGCAGGTCGTTGGTACTAATATCTGGTATCTCAAATTCGATGTCATCGGTGGATATATCGAACGGCTCGCCTTCTTTGTAATGTACTGGGAGTTTTATGCCAAAGCGATAATCAGAGCCGAATGTATAAGAGGCGAATTCAAAGCGGTCATCGTAGACGCTCCACCCGAAGACCTTCACACTGACGTAACCGCCGATATCAAAGGTAAAGCTAGGTTGAGCATAAACTTCGAGATCGGCTGTCAGGTCCAAGCCGGTAGCGGGCGTCCAGTCAATGTGCACACCTGCCGTAGCCGCGCCTGATATGCCTAACGTTCCACCGATATCTAAGCCACCCGTCGCGCTCGCACCTGTAATACCCAGGCCGATGCCAGCTCTGACCGATAAGCGTAACCCTGCATCGGCAGGTACTTTGAGGTGAGCATCGCCGGTGACTTTCGTGTCTTGTTCCCGGGCCGGGTTGTATTCGATGCCAATCTTGAGCTCGTCAATAACGCCCGGTCCGATACCGGCAATGGCGGAAAGGCCACCGCCAACTTCTGCGACAATGCCTGGAATAATAGGTACCTGAACTGCAACCTGAAAAATCGTTTTATTGATCTCTTTTCGGGCGAAAATTTCCAGCTCATCCGGAATACCAATTTCACCTGAGACGGTTACCTCACCGTTAGGGTCAAATTTTACTCCGGCGGTTCCTTGTAGCCATGGTGCAATCTGTATCGTGGCTGACCCCGAGCCGTACACCAATAGTTCGCCGCCGGGCAGTGGGTCACCGCTGGGCTTGCCGTCTTCACCGACAGCCCGGTTACTCACACCTACAGTAACGTCTCCGGAGAGCATGCCTCGCTCGAAGCCACCGCTGAACTCCGCAACAAATCCACCGTCTTCGTAGCCGACAGTCAGTTCTGAATCAATTCCCGGGATATCAGGCTGCGCCGTACCTTCGCCACTGACTTTCCAGTTTTCGTCCTGCTTACGTAGCCTCAGGTTCACTTTTCCTGATCGGATACCCGGGCTTTTTGCTATCTGAACTTCGCCAGAAATATCCAGCCCTTCTTCCTCTGAGTAATTGAGCTCTAACGTACCTTGTTCAATTGCAGGAAGGGCAGGCTTTACTTCACCTGTCGCTGAGAAGGTGCCATCGTCATAGCTGGCTTTAACATTTGCACTTTTAATATCTTTTATTTTGTCAGGCTTGTCGATTCCTATTTCACCTTCACCGCCAAGCTTGCCTTCGCGGTACCACATTTTTATTGAGGCTCTGTCGAAAAGGTCAGAATCGAAGTCGAATCCACCCTCTAAGCCCAATCCTCCAGATGACCCAATTTCTCCTTCAAGATAGCCCGCCCCAAGGGCATCGACAGTAAAGTCAAGGCGGCCGCTTGCAGCAAACCCTCTAGAGCCTGCTGAAATTGTAAGGTCACAGCTCTCCATCTCTATCGGCTTAGGTAGGTTTATTTCGCTGACATTGAAGGTTTTGGATAGGGTGAAGTCATTCCCAGAAATTTCGTAGCCAATATCCGCTTCACCAATTATAGGGAGTGTGGGAAGTATTTGGCCTTTAATAACTAAACCAGTATCGGGTATGAGATCGACGCTATCCAGTGTGAGTGGGCTAAAGCCTGTCGCCTCCAGAGAATCTGAAGACTCAGAGGGTGTTGCACCTTCCGATTTATTTTCTCTGCGGAGCTTCATTATCTGGCTCCAGCGCTCCATCGGAAGATAACCTACCTGATCAGAGCCGTTCAGGCTCATAACGTCTATGGTTTTATCTGAAGAAAACTTTTTCAGTTTGGTATTACTGTCCGGAACATTGACAGACAGTGTTGCGATTTTCGATGCATCACCTGTTTCGAAGTTTACATTGGTAATACTGAAGGGCTTGAATAATTTATTCTTCCACCCGGAAGTATTAGTCTTATGAACCTCATTCTTATAACCGCCACTGGGGCTATTAAATATCCATATATGATTTTCTTTGACGTCCATTTGATCAACAGTCAGGTACTGTATCTCGTTGGCATCGATTAACGATTGGAGGTGATCGCCACCTTTCACTTGCTCGCGGGTCCAGCGATCTTTATCGTCTATTGACAGGCTCCCTCCAGCTGTTGTTGAGTTGAATTTAACACTCAGCTTGCCGAGAAGAGAATTTGTACTCCATTTTGAGAATTCTTTATTTCGGTATTTCTCTGTATTGTTTTCTTTAAATGTATCTACCTGAGACCGGACTGCATTCTTTACTTCATGCATCTTATCCGTATTTTTACTATCAATAAGAAGTTGGAAGTTATCCAGACCATCCAGATCCTCTCTCATCTGAAATTTCTTTCCAGATTCTGACGCCGACCCAACTTGTTCCTCGACAATATGATCAACATCGTAGGAGGTAAGCCTGTCTCCTCTCTTTGGTTTAACACTCTTTCCATCTTTGTCCCAGCTAGGAACAGATAGCTCTCTCGCAACTTCATCAAGATTTCCCATCGCAAATCTTGGACTCTTTCCTTTGATTTGCTGATGAGGTGAGGGCACCTTAAATATATATTGTTGCGGAGAGGAGCTGGCGACGTTAGGGTGTGAACTCAGTACCGACTGAAGTTTGCTGATACTTCCGGTCTTTTCAATGTCATTCTTCCATGTCTGCTGTTGTTTTGTTGTTCGGTTATCTTGTGAAAAAGCACGATGCCTGATCAGAGGCACCTTGCTCTGGTAGAAAGCTGCGTGGGGTGAAGGTACAGTAATGTTATCAAAAACGATTACACCACTACCTTTTGTGTAGGTTCCAGCTCCTCCGTCTGCTTTTGCTTTACGACTAACTTTTCCGTTCTGCTGAACGACATGCGTTAACTCATGAGCGAGTAACTCCTGACCACGTTCACTATCTGGATTAAACTCACCTGTAGCAAAGTAGATGTCATTCCCAATAGCAAACGCCCGAGCATTCAACTCTTTGCAAAGCTCGTCAGACTGCATGTCCGTATGAATGACAACCCGCGAGAAATCTTTGCCAAACTGCTGCTCCATTTTCTGACGGATCTGGTCGGGTAGGGGAGATCCGTTGCCACGTGACTGGGCGATGCGGGCTTCCACCTCATCCATCTTTTCATCGTCAGCTTTCTGTTCGTCGAGCTCTTTTCTCATTAACTTGGCTTGAACGGGTTCTTCTTCTGTCCGCTGCAACCTGGTTTGGGCGGCCTTCTCTTCTTCCTGCCGGTACAGCTTTGCCTGAGCGAGTTCATCTATGTTCCGGAAGAGTTTTGGCTGAGCCGCTTCTTCCTCTTCTTCACGATGTACTTTTGTCTGCGCTTCTTCTTCCTCTTCCCGGAATAATTTTGCCTGTACGTCGTCTTCTTCTGTTCGGCTGACGGAAGGCGTAGAGGAGCTTACGCTTCTGGCCGCAACGGCAGGCTCGTCGTTGCCTCGTTGAAGGTTCTGCTTCACATCGGCTGCAACTTTGTCAGCTTCTTTTTCCTGGCTGTCTGCCGGGTCGCTGACAGCCATTTTTTTCTGGATCTTCTTTTTAAGGTATTCGGGCTTACTGGCTTTCTTTCTCGCAGGTTTCTTATTTGCGAGTTCAGTAGCTTTGTTTCCCTTCTTGCTGAGCGACTTTGATTCCATTACATCACTCCATGACTTTGTAGTGCCGCGGGCAAGGACTTACCTAGCTTCTGGTATTCGCGGGATATCGCCTTGATGATCGCCGTTTTACTGAGTACTTCAGAATCCGGGCTGTTCGCGGCGGCACTGAGAACGGCGTTGCGAATCTGCCCACCAGACAAATCACAATGGCTGGCCAGAGCTTTCAGGAAATCGTCATCAGGGCTGCGTTGCCCCATGTGACTGCCCCACAGAGCCAGCCGCTCATTAAAGCCCGGCTGTGGAAAATCGATAATGATTTCAAGGCGGCGGTTGAATGCGGGGTCGATACGATCCCTGTGGTTCGATGTCAGTATGACAACCCCAGGGTGAGTCTCAATGCGGGAAAGCAGGTAGTTAGTGAGATTATTGGCGAAGCGTTCATTGCTGCTACGGGCGTCAGTACGGTTGCCAAATACAGATTCAGCTTCATCGAACAGTAGTATGGTATCGGTGGCCGCGGCGTAGTCGAGCAGTCGACCAAGGTTTTTCTCACTTTCCCCAATGTATTTATTGATGACAGAACCGAGGTCTACACGAAACAGTGGGGCACCTATCTGGCTCGCAATATAACTGGCTGCCAGTGTTTTCCCGGTTCCACTGGCTCCCACAAAGAGAGCGCGCAATCCCGGGTTCTGGTTGGCGGTCAGAGTATCTCCGAGTTTCCGGTATAGAGATTCTCGCTGAAGCGCGCGGGCAATAAGATCATCCAGATGTTCATTGATCAGTGTTGGAAATATTACTGCCTCTTTCGGAATATCCTTCGTCACGGCTTGCGCAAGCTGGGTGAGCCCGGGGGCGATATTCAAAGAGCGCCACGTACGAATTTCTTGCTCCTGATTTACCCCTGATGAGCCCTCAGGTGGGGTAATTTGCTCTCCGATGTTTTTAATCATTGGGCCACTGAGCAAAGCAGAGCCTGCCAGCTTTTCGGCTAAGCGCTGGTCTTCAACATGTTTATTCCAAAGCTTTTGGCGCAGTGTCGAATCTGGCATAGGTAACGCGTAGTTGTAGCAGCTGTTTGCAATCACACAGCTGTGCATGCCCGTTATTACGATGGCAGGCGTTTGATATCCTGAACTGACAAGCTTGTAGTTTTCACCCGGTACATCAGGCAGTGTGATGACTGGAAGCCAGCCGGCGACTGCTGCTGCGAGCCGCAGCTGCGGCTCCTCTTGCCACTTCTGGAAGGGAATACGCATAGCGCGGTAGCCCGAGAGCAGTCCCAGTTCAGCAGCCAGTATTGATCGGCCACTGTGCTCCTGTCCGCGTAGAATCAGAAAGTCGCTAGAAGTAAGTTTTTTGCACAAATCAGGCAAAAATCTTCGCGTTGCAGCAGGGAGTAACTCTCGCTCATGAGAGTCGAGTTCCTGGACGCCTTGCCAGCGATTGTGCTTGCTCTTGAGGATCGACCAGAGTGGAACAGAGATAGCCAGCCCCTGAAGGCTGAGCGGACCATGGCCTGATACGGTTATCACGGACTCATTAAACAGAGGTGTGTTGAGGAGGTCGAGAACATCCCAGTCTGTCGTATCCGGAAACAGAAACTGAACCATATCAAGCACCAGGTGTACACTCAGCCGGGCCTGATCGGAAGGCTGTTGCAATTCATTGATGGCAAAGGCAATTCTGGGCTGCGTCTCCATCATGCCGGTAATAAACAGAACGAAGGCTTCGGCGGGAGATAAATTAAGGGTTTGGATCAGACGCGAGGTTCGCCCGTTAAGATTCTTCCACTGCTGTTCAAGGTCACGAGTCAGTGTCTGAAAGTGAACGCCTGACGGCAGCTGAGCAGTAGCTTCCTGGGATAGCGATTCTGTATAGAACACCAAGCCAGCTTCCGCCCATTGCTGAAGCGGATTGAAACAGTCTGCCTGGGGCTTTATTACAGCGAGATCATTCATGCTGCCCTCTCTTAACAGGCGTAGGTCGAAAGCCATGCTCGAATTGGAACTGGACGGTATATCCAAACCATGGAAGCCAGCCAGGGTTAATGTCCAGGCCGTGTAGCCGGGCGTTAATATTCGCTTCAGACAGATCAGCACGTACGACAATGCGGTCCTGAGAAATACCAATGTCGGAAGGAAGCGACAGCAATTCGGTATTCCATAAATGGCGTGGATACAGAGTCTCTGAAACTTGCCGTAGCTCACAGATCAGTTCTGGGCTTAAACAAGTTGTGTTGATAGGGCTTGTACCGGCTTTTGTGCGCGCTGGATGTGTGCGGTGAATTATGTAGTCATATAAAGGATCATTTTTTAGTACTGAGTTGTCGTCGAAAGTCTCTACCGCGCCTGATAGCCAGGTCCATACGCAAGGAACACTTCGCCAATGTTTACGGATGACTGCCTGTACTGGTTGGCGATTTAAGAAGTTAAGCAGGTAGAGTATTCCACCGAATTGGCTGCCAAAGCTCGTATCGGCATCCTGATCTTTATTGAAGCTACTAAGAGGGTCTGAAACAGGTGTAACTTCCGTGTCATCTTTTACTGAACGATTCGCCTGTTTTATTAATGATTCTCTACCTGATAATTTACTGCTAGAAGAGATATGTAGAGATATGGACTCGTCGGCGATCGTCGTGTCTTTGTCGGCGGATTTATCCGAGCCATGGTCTGTAGTCATGGTCGATTTTTCTGAATCTACTACTGGCTGTCGGTATTTATTTTCGTGCTCTCCCGAAAAGTCTGACTGCGGTTGATGGCTCTTGCTCGTATGCTCCTGATTTTCAGGTCGTTCAACCGATATACCCGTATCAGAAACAGATCTATTGAGTTTTTCTGCGACCAAAGATAACACCTCTTCTGTTTGATTATGTAGTGGAAGAGGTAGGTGTTCCTGAGAAACCAAAAAGGCGACAAGCGCCAGGTGTGCTCGTGATACGGTATTGGCCAATGCCGTTTGCCAGATACGAAAGTGATGTTCGGGGATTTGATTTAATGAGTATCCCTTATCGAAGGTAAAATCATCCGAGTCTGTATCCGATATTCGATTCGTTGATGCGGACACTGGATCATTTGATTTTTCCAGCTGGCGAAAACTGATTTCTTCCTGCTTGTTACGGATAGCATGACTGCCACGCCCCGTTGCTGTAAGGCTATTTAAGTAACTTGCATTCAGAGGGTATCCCGAGTGAGAGCTCAACTGTATGAGTAGTTCGCCAGCTTCTCTTTCTGACAACGCTTCCATAATTACTGCAGCTTTGTTTTGTTTTGCCAGCAATGTTAGCGCAGAGCTCATGGTCGGAATATGCTCTGATAATATGCTCATTACAGGACTATGCGTAGAGCGAAGGACGGTTTCATTCCATTTTCGCCAATACCAGTGATGACCCAGCTCGCCTTTTGCGGCATCCATCAGTAACTGAGCAAGCATTTGATGAGTATTGGGAAAAATACGCACATTATCGCCAGGTTGCTCACGGATCTGGCGCAGTGTTTCTTCACGAAGAGAATGAGCGATCTCGTCGGCTGATCCCGTAGCGGTAATCTTCCTGATGAATATGATCCTCTCATCATCCGTAGACGGCCAGTCAGCTGTTGATACGTCTCTTTCGATCTTCGAATGCAAAGCTTCCGGGGCTTTAATAGTCAACGCCCGTATGTGAGTCGTCTCTGCTCCCTGATAATCAAACATCATGCTCAGCGAACCCGGCCAATGACGGTGATGTTGTCTTCAAAGTCGATGTCTTCCCGCAGAACCTTGGTAATTTTTACTCGGGTACTGGATTCATCGTGCTCTTCAATGGTCAGTTCAGCTGCAACTTCCTGTTCTCTATTGAGTAATTGCAGCGTCTTACCTATGCGCACAATCTGGTTAAGGCTGACGCTGAAGCGCTCGCCGTAAGCGATACGGCGTGGTGGGCTGAAGATACTGCCTTTCACTATTTCCTGTGGGTTACCGAGTGAGGCATAGATGACTGCCGCACGGACCATGTCCCGCATGGCCTGGCGACTGTCACTGTCTGCATTTTCGCCAAGCTGTTTAAACCACCACTCAATCAGCTCTGCTAATGTGCGAGTGGTGTTGAAGTCAAGTTCCTCTGCTTTTTTAAGCCCGGGCCAGCGACTGATCGCTTCAACGGGTAAGCGGTTGTCCTCTGCGAGTTGTCCCCAGCCTAGCCGGATTGACCCCGGCAGTGACCCAAGTACTTTCTGAAGGCAAAGCTGGCACTGCTCCAGCTTTTCCTGGAGCGTGCGGCTCGCTCTTCTGAGTATCCGATGACTGTGGTTATTGAGATCTTCCAGCGAAAGTACTTCAGCTACTTTATGGGCTGGAACAAAATCAGTCATTTGAAGTGGAAGTGACGCCCAACGTTGAACTCTTTTCTTGCTATTCGCTGCCAGCTCGACGAAAGAGGGGCTGTCTTCAATAGACCTCATGGCAGCATTCGCATAAGCGGTTGCGACTTTTGCTTTCAGAACCGGCAACTCAGGGTACGCCTTAGTCATCCTTACTTGTCTTAGCTGTGCGAGATAGTCGATATTCGGTTGGGTATTAAGACGTGCAGCGAAAGGCGATATTGCGCGCCAGTGTCCTGCAGGAATTTCCAGTGTTGCCTGCCAGAAGGGAAGAAGGGCCTCAGCAAGGTCGGCATCGTCGTCAGCCGAACAGCCGGGAACAAGATCTTCAGCATTATCACGGCGTAACGGCAATGGGTCTGCTAATGGTCTGCTGATTTCAACCTGCCGTACCCGAACGTAGTAAAGTCCTTCAACCTGAGTGGTGAGGATGTGCGCGCGCTCCCTATATTCTTCGTATACGCGCTGCCAGTCTTCATTAATCAGTTGCTGAGCAACGGTATAATCACCGAGTGCCTCATCGGCAATACTGTCGAGGTGGCGAAGAGTCTGGCGGGTACGTACAATTTCAGCTTTACGTTTTTCTTGCGTCGCAATCAGTTCTTTCTGAGTTCTTAACAGGGCCTGAAGCGCCTGTTCGCTGCCGTTATATTGATTTTCAACCACGCTGATCCAACGAGTGAGAATCTTGCCTGCGGTAAAGATTGCTTCGTATCTTCGCTGGTTGGCGATCAGATTACCGAAATGCGCTTTGGTTGGCTTACCCTCTGTAGGTAAGGTTGCGTATTCTGTATCCGTTTCAGAAGTAATCTCAGTCTCCAGATCCGACGGTGATATCAGCTCCGTACTCAGGTTGGTTAACTTGGTATGAAGATCGGTTGCATCGGGTTCTTCGAAAATATCCAGAACGGTCGTCAGGAGGTCTCGCATCCCCGAGTAGATTTTTTTGTACTCGTTAATGTCCGGGCTGATGTGATCCATGACACCAAAGCTGAATTCTTTGGCGTTAAACGCAGGCTTGCTGACGGATGCTGTAGGAATCTGCAAGCGGTCTATCCGGTCTTTATTCAGCGTCAGTTCGAACGCAGAATATTTATCGGGCTCTATTTTTGTATACGTAGTACCTTTAATTGCTTCCGTATATTGATAATTGCGGGTACCGAGTAGTTCGAGTTTTTTCTGCTCTTCGAGTGATAACATCTCTCTCTCAGCAACCCGATACTGAGTATCAGCTGTCTTCTTTGACTCTGTCGCTACCTTAACGGACGACGTCGAACTGGTCGCCACTGACGTCGCAATACTACTTGTTTCGGTCGGCAGCTTATCCGTATTCAGGCTGGCGTAAGGTAACCAGCGAGCGACCTGCATGCCTTTACCGTCGCCTGCAACGCCACCGGCCAGCGCCGCCAGCGCAACGGTTTGAGAGTCCAGTTGCTGACGTTTTAAAAGTAGAATGTCCCGCGTCGCTTCCAGCTTTTTACGCTCCTCACGTATTTTCTCTTCGGTGGTATCGAGATCTTTTTCCGTGATGGCGTACTGACCAATAAGACCGTGCTTATCCGGGCGCTCAGGTATCGGAGGCATACGTTCTTCATCAATCTCTGGCGCCCACTTATCGAAAAATTCAGGAATTTCGAACTCGGTTCTGTCGTATGGGTAAGGGGCGTTTTCGGAATCTTCCAACGCAAAGCGATTCATAGCCGCAGCGATCAGGCGGTTGAACAATGCATCAGGGAGCAGAGGTGATTTCGCGGGCTCAGGAAGATTAAGACTTTTAACGTCTTCTGCGCTCAATTCGTTGTCGTACTTCGAATCTGATTTCGGAGCGATGTAGTACAGGCTGTAGAATACTTCTTTCCAGTCGTACCAGCGCATGTAGGCTTTCTGGCAGTAGCGGTAAAGGTCTGTCTCGAGCTGTTTGTCTAGGCCTGGAATATCCAGTAGATCCGGCTTATAGACTGAGCGCTTCATGGCTAACAAGAGGCGAATACGATCTCCCGCTGGTTGCGTCAGGTCAATCACACGACGCGGAAGGTGCCTGAAGACTAATTCATCAATACCATCTGCCGCGACGGGTATGACGTCGACGCCCAGGTAAGCAGGAAGACCATGCATTTTCGGTTTTTTGCTGGCTATGTCCTCCAGCCAGGAAAGCGGTAACTGGCCCGACGCTGGTAAATAGTCCAGCTGCAGGTGCTTATCGAGAAACTTCTTCAGAGTTAATTGATGGTTCGAGCCTTCATTGCGCAGAGTGACCAGCTGACGCAATGCTGCCTGTGTCTGATTTAATAGCGTCAGGTAACCCGAAGCACTATTTGATTCGTAACGCCCGGCCTCTTCTGACACCCAAAGTAGGGTGGTTTTATTCTGATCATTAATAGCAACGAGTGCGAGCGGAACAGAATTCGGAAACTGACGTGCAAAATCAAGGTCGACGCGATCAGCACAGATCGTATTCTGTAGCCGATGAGGGTGTTCTGTTTTTATCTTTTGACTATCGATATCTAAGCGGCGCAGCCTTAGCGACGCGAGCGTGACCAGGCGTGTATCCCGTGTCGGGTCGAAAGCTGTGCGCTGGCATGGGTCGACGTTGGGTGGGTCAATATGTAATTGACTCTGGTGTAAGGTCAGATAGAAAACACCGCTGGCATCACTCACTTGTTTGCGGTCGCGATACTCTTCGACTAAATCCTGCCAGGTACAGTAGAGAGGGGATTCCAGTGTGAGGGCTGCACCCTTGGGAGTAATAGCACTGCCTGGGCTGACTGCCAGCTGGATATCATCCACTGGGCCACGCTCGCCTCGGGATCGCACGTGCAAGCCTGAAACTACACCCGGCAACTGCTGTTTTAATAAGGGTGCAAGACGAGCTTCAGCGTAGTTCTGTCGTTGGTCGAACTCGTCTTCTCCCAGATGTCGTCCCGCAAACAGATGCAGTCGTTCAAGGTCTGGGTGGCTTGCAACGGGACGGTGCAGCAGGATAGTCGTCATGATCGTCTCCTTACGCTTTTTCCAGTTTCATGGCTAACTCTTCCCACTGTTTGAGTAGAGTTTTGCTGACGCCCTGACTGGCCATGAGCTTAACGAGTAATTTTGCCGTCATCACCGGGTGACCCGTTTCATTTTCGGACAGAATTTCCTGCGCTTTTTCAATCAGGTTTTTCTGAAAGAGTGCTTTGATCGTGCGCCACAGTACCGGGTCATACCAAGGGCTGATTCTTAACAACAGAAACAGTATTTGCTGTAATGCTTGCGCTTCTTGCCCCGGTTTTTCTTCTACCCAGGTGAAGGCCTTTTTCTCGACCTCAGTTCTTGGCATGCGTAGTTCACCAATGGCACGCAGGCTCAGGAAGCGTTTTATAACGTCGTCTTCATCAACAATAACGCCACCCCGGTCGGTTGGTGAGTTGGCAATGGTGAGAATGTTATTGTCTGACGTGCTGACCGTGGTATTGCTGCTTGTCGGTTTCTTGACTGGTGGGAAATCAAACCCGTTCGCTAAAACAATACCGCTTACCTGGGTTTCGGCAGCACGTAACGGACGTCGAACATAAAGCAGGGTGTCTTCTTCGGTCGCATCAAAAATAGAGCGCCATACGGCTTCATCGGTATCCAGCTGGTGTGGCGCTGGTCGTGGGTAAATAGTCAGACGCAATGGATCAAAGGCTCTTAGCTTGCGCTCGACGATATTGGGGTCACGCTCAAGCTGAGACGCATAGCGTCCGTAGTTCTGATTGCTGAGTGGTACCAGAATCATAATATCGACCACTTCACTGGAGGTCAGATCGACTGCGGGAAGTGGCAATGATTCCTGCAGAAGGAGATCGACCTCGGCCATTCTGACCGGGGCAATATGAATCTGATAGTTATCCGGAAAGTAACTTTGAACAGCGCGCACAGGATCAATGCAGGCTTTTGGCATCGAGCCGGCTGCGGGCATCAGGCTGAAGTAGTCAGTTGCAGAGAACTCCAATGGCAAGCCGCCAGACTCGCGGTGTTCCAGCACGTCATAGAACAGATTCTCGTGTTGCCGGTACAGGTCTTGTTTCATCGAAAAAGCACTGTCATCGCGGCGATTCGGGTGGCGCAATAATTCAGAGTCGAGCCACAGCGGTGTGTCGTCGCGCACCGCTAAAATACCTAACGGCAAACTATCACCGGGAATCATATCTGCCACTAGCTTATTATCCTGAAGCGCGCGGATAAGACTGGCCCGGGTATGAAGTTCACTCTGTTGTGCCAGTGGTATCGGAAGCGGCACAAGTCCAAGCTGAACCGCTTCAGTCACTGAGGCATATTCGGCGCCGCGTTTGCTCGCCAGGTCGGTAGGGAAAACTTCCGCAAGATCCGTCGCGACTTCGACGTAATTGAGAACCACGGCGTACAGCCCGCGGTTAAAGCGGCGGTACTTGCCTTTATTCAGCTGAGATATCAGAGCGGAGTCTGTGACGTTGACGGTTAGTTGTTCATCAAGCTGAAGAATCCGCCCGTGTCGGGTCACACCATAACCGGCCTCCAGAGTAAGCAGACCGGAGTAGCGGTCGAAGCTGAGTTCGAGGCCCGAGGCAACACCTTCACCAAGCACCTTACCGGCCTCGCGGAGACGTTCATCCAGGTATATCTGATCGCGCTCAAGATCTTCAGCCGTCAGCAGGCGTCCATCGAAGTAATGCGTTCGTGTCAGACGCGAATCTATGTCAGCAATTTTTTCCATCGGGCGACTGGCGGCCAACGGATTACCCAGTGGTTGGAAGAGTATCTCAGTCATGGTGTCTCCTTGCGCTCTGTGAGTCCGTTAGTTGTTATTCTGTGATTGGCGATTCAGCCAGGCGAGTTGGCTGGGCGTTGTTAAAAACGGACGCACAAGATTATTAATCTGGATTCGCATCGGGTTGATAATCGGGTCTCCGGGTTGGCTGGTTTCAATCCGGATCCGGGCAAGCAACAGTCTTGCGCCAGCATCTAATTCATCAGCGAGGTTCGTTGTGCTGAGTCCACTTCCATCGAGCGCATGAAGCAGTCGGGCATGCATCTTCAGCTGAGCCTCAGCTTCGGGGCTGGTGGCTGTTGCAGCCTGCAGAGTCTGCGTTTCAATACTGCTTAATGGCGGCATGGCATCACTGACGGGTTCGTGACTGGACCACGGGTGATAACGGTCATCCTCGGGTGGCAGTCTTTCGGGGATGAGTTCCAGCTGAACACTGTCGGCAGTACGAGCCGGTTGAACGGCGTCTGTACTCAGATTGAGTTTCCGGGCTAATACCGGCTGGCGGGCAATCGCGCAGTCTTTGTGACGGATACAGACTTTAAGCCACAATACTTCTGGCCCGCCGTCATAGCCTTCGAGCAGGTGCGCTTCCGATTGAGCTTCAACCCATTGTTTCAGATCTATGCAGTAAGCTTCGTGCAGCATGACTTCGCGGCCAAGCCCATCGATGGCGACGCCGGGGCTGACATGCAGACGCACACTGACGTCGTCGTTGGCATCCGGGTGAGTCTCTGGCGTCATAGTGACGTTCAGACCTGCAAGGGTACCGAAGCCCTGTAGCCAGTACTGGTGACGTGTCAGCCTACGGCGATGATAGGCCTGCTCGTCACGGGTTGCTTCAAGCCCAAGCATCATGCCTGCTTCGTAAGACACCCGACGCAGGGGCTCAGCCAGTTGGTCGTCCTGTTCTAGCGTCGGTAGATCATCCATCTCAGACATAAGGCCTCCTTTTAACTCTGCCTTTAATTTTGTGTTATCAACTCAGGCGTTGATTGATGTCGCTGGGTGAAAATGCCAATGGGTTCATCAGCAGATCGGTACGACCAATATGGGTTTTATTAATCTTCACTTGCTCATAACCCGGGCGTTGCTCAAGCCAGGTATCGATACTGAGAAGAGGTGATGTCCCTAAAATAAAGGGTTGTTCTGTTTCGATAATTCGCCATTGAAGGTGCGCGGGTAGTTGCGCTTCCAGCATGGATTCAATTTCCTGACGTTGCTTACGGGCATCGCCGTGCAACAGGATGCTTACTCTGTGCGCGTATTTCTCGAAGAACTCAGTCACGGCCTGACGCTCATCTTCTGTTGCTATCTCTGGTGCGAACAGCGCAAGGAATTCTTTGGCGCCTATTTCAGAAAGAATCAGGCTGTCACCCACAATGCTGTTCCCACTGATTCCGGTACCAAGCGTAAGCGGGTGATCTGAATCATCCATGTGTACCCCGAGAATGGTGGCCATGGTTCTGCGCAGGCGGAAATTCTCAGTCACGACCAAGCTACCATTCTGAACGCCGCCATCTGTGACGATATCCAGCGCAAGATTCAATGCGGGCAGGGTGCCTTTGCGCTGTTGTATCAGGGTTGCGTTTTCCAACCAGCGGCGACGGCGTCGCTCTGGCCAGTGAGACGGAATTGCCTCTCCTACACTCTGTGCCAGCCAGTTCAGATTTCCGGTAGGCGCCGCCATCGGGTGAAGGAGCTGGTCTGCTGCCGCGACCCGGCCCTCCAGGGGGGTGAGAATACTCTCGAAGCTCGCCAGCAGACGCTCCCTGACATCGGCACCGTTAGCAGGGCCGATTGAATTTTCGGGCGTCGGGCTTTCTTCCTGACGAAACAGTTCAGGGAGGTACGCTTCCTGATAGGAAAACCGCGGAGAATAAACGCGGATGGCATGAATCTCTGGGGTCCTCCGGCCACTGCCAGTCAGATGCAACTGCAGTTGCAGATACCGCCCTTCGAGGTTTCTGACCCGCCCCTCCGGGCGTTGTAGGAGAACCTCGAACAGTCCGTGTCGATCTTTTTCATAACCTGATAATGCATTCTGAAAAGGATGCTCTGAAGGCAGAGGGTTCCATACTGGAGCAGGCTGCATGTGAATATCAGCCTGGCTACGGGCGTCTTCATCATCGAATACCCGTGCACCAATTTCTATGCTGCAGCCAGCAGGGATACAGGCATCAATATATACCCTGTGCCAGACAGTACCGGGCGTGCCCGAGTCCAGAACTTCCCGGAGCAATGCTGAGGCGCTGTCTTCATAGCGTGGCTGGCGCAGTACATGCAATTCACGCGGTCTTGGTGAGAACCCCGGATAATCGTCATCTTCTGGCGCTTGATAGCGAAGCTGACCGTCTGCGCTACTGGCAAAACGAGGAACCGCGAGGTTGACCATGGGGTAGCGTTCGTAAATCAGCCGGGCAGACCCTGGCCCATCATCACCGGATGCCTCAAGGCGAACGACCGGACAGTCCCGCTGAACGAAGCCAGGATCATCACTTTGTCTCGGAGCCAGTAAAGCGAGGCGACCCTGGCCAGCCAGACCAATATCAATAGCAAACGGACAATCCCCGTCGACAGAGTAGGTATGCAAGGGTGAGGCTGGGTTATCGGTCAACGAACGAGCAAGTATTTGCTGGCTCCCTGCGCCGTTGTGCACTAACACGTAAAGGTATTGCTCGTCGCAGCATAAGCCTAATGGCGACCAGCCTACCGGTAGCTGCTGTTGCCAGTGGCACGTCAGTGGTGCAGGGTTAATTACTTCTGGTTCGAAGCGCGACGAATCAGGCGCGTAGGGTGCGGGCAGAGGTTGCCCATCGCAGAACATCAGACTGGTCGCAGACACCACCCAGATACGTTCTTCGTTATCTACCTGGCTTCGCACGGGTTCTTCAGGCAGGGTGCAGCTCGTTAACCAACGCTTGCCCAGATGAAATACGGTCAGTCCATGCAGTTCATTTTTATCTGTGTAAGGCAGCGCCATGCGACCGCTCGAATTCAGCGTCATATCGGTAAACTGGCAGCCCTCGGGACATGAGAAACTTGTTCCCGTGTCGTGATCCAGTGTTTCCCAACCGCGCCCACCGTTGCAGATTACAGTATCGCCGTCGTTGTTGAGCAGGGCGACCTGATAGTGTTGATCAACTGCCATGGGGGCGGCGTTCTGCCATTGCGTCAGAGCATCGGCCTGAGTTTCCGGAAGTCGCAACGATTGTTTCTGCCGTAGCATTAACGCCTGTTGACCAGGGTGCCACTCCATTCTGCTGGAGCCTTGCCGCAGTTCATCTTCGGTACGAAGTAAAAAGTAGGGAGTATTGTTCGCGTCCATCAGCACACATCCGGAACAACAGGTATCGCAATTTCGTAGTCGCCCTGATCATCGCCAGTAAGACCGTCGCGAATTCCTTGAGGGAATGGCGGTAACAGATGGTTGGCATTACTGCCGTGTCCATTCGGCGAGCCCGGTGATCCGTCACCAGCAGAACCACTGGCGCCCACGTAAATACCAGCAAGTTCAGGAAGTTGGAAATCATCGAGCATCAGGCTCTCATTTGCCGTTAGTCTGCGCCATGCTGGTTTTCCTTCGTCATTCGTGCCCTGCGCAAATATTGAAATTGCATTAACCGACAAAACGCCGGGGATACGTGCCGCCTGAGTCATTAATTCATTCGCGCGGACTGTCGCTCCGACAGGCCAGCCGGTACCTTTACTTCCACCCGGAGCGAGAGGCGACAGATATTGAGTGACGGTTTCGGCTACTGCATTTAATGTTTCGCGTTCGGTGGATGGATCCCGGACTGTGACCAGAATACTGACCGCCATAGGTACAAATTGCGGGCTGAGTACGTACAGCTCGGTGCCCACCATGCAGCGGTTAATCAAATAATTAAAAACGTCTTTCAACAGTCCACGGGTAGGGCGAGGCCAGTTATTAATGCTGACGTCTGTCGGCGGCAGTACAAATATACTGATGGCTCCGGGAACGTCGCGTTGCGCTGCGGCGAGCGTTGCGCCGGGTAAAAAGCCTTCTTTTACTTCGGCACGGGCAACCGGACTGACTGGGTTGTTCAGGCAGAGCGCCTGAAAGTCGGTCGCGGTAACAGCGCGGTTGCGGTGAGTGAGAAACTGGGGGATACGGCTCTCGGCCTGAGCGAGTGACTCGGCATCGCGACCGCCGCTCAATGGCCACTCGTGACGCACCCGTAAACGGGAGCTGCCATCAACGATCTCTTTAATTTTCCCTGCGGGGAGATTACCTGCGCTTCCTCCTCCCGAACGATAGGATGCGATCCGTACGCGAGCACCTTTGGGGGGGCGGAAACCAGAATCCAGACCATCGCCAAAATAGACAAGACCCGATGCTGCATCGAGGCGATAAACCCGGGCATCCTCACCTTGACCTGACGTGAAATCCATACCACGCCAGGTCGACCAGACACCATTTTCTTCGACCTGAAGCTCCAGAGATGCAGCATCAATATCTGTATCTGGAAGTTGAAGCACCTGCTCAGGCAATCCTGTGCCTGTGCCGATCAGTAGATCATTACGTTGCCCCTGAGCGACGACATCGACCGCATTAATGGTGAGGTAAGCAAGCTTCAGGTCGGGTTCATCAGGAGAGCGAAGGCGGACCCAGAAGGCCACTCGCTCTGCGGCCTCATCGTCCTCAGGAGCCGGGGGCAAACTGCTCGTACCGTTAAACATCGGGTCTGCATTAGCAAAACCACTGAATAAATCCGGATTCGCCGGTAACCTGAGTGTAACAACACCGGTTTTACGCCCGCCCATGGAGGAGTCACGGATAACATCCAGAGGGAGAAAACGGGTTTTTCCGTCTGGCGTTTCAGACATCAGCTCCCAGACCAGATGACGCGGATACAGGGTACTTTCACTGTCGACGATAAAGTCTTCTTCCTGAAGCGAATCTGCAGGGGCTATTCCAACATTAAGCCGCAGTCCTGAAAAAGACGAGCGCAGTGCGGTCATCTGATCTGATAAGGGTTTCGGTGCAATACAAGCCAGGTAGAAACTCTTATCCAGTGTATTACCAATACTCAGGGTTTCCTGCCCCAGTGAAAACTGGCGGGCGCGAAACGGTTTAGGCATCTCGCCTGCACGTAATCCGTACTGTTCGTGGAGATCCTGGAGTGTCATCCCCATGGCTTCGAGATCGCCGGGGCTGAGCAATTCTTTAATCAATACACTCAGACTCAGGCAGGTAGGCTGCACTTCGTTGGACGTCGATAATGTGACTTTCCCGGCACGTAGCTGACTCCCCGCCGGAAGATAATCCTGTAACGTCAGACTGTTAGGGCTGGCATCAATCGCTACAAAGCCAGTCGCAGGTACCGCCGGGCGAACAGGAATCTGGAGGAGGTTTAAAAAGACTTTGCGCTGGCGTTCAGGAATAAGGTTGGCGCGATAAATAATGGTCTCGGTAAGCCAGGCAAACAGGTCAACAAATGCATGTACCGGATCTCCCGGTGCAATTTGGGTAAGCTCCGGCAAGTGACCGGCAAGGCGTGTTCTGGCTTCAGCAACCAGATCATCAAAGCGGCGATCGTCCAGATTTGGAACAGGTAATGGCATAGCCGTAAATCCTCCTTACACGCCCAGGTTCAGGCGTAACCCCAGCGACGCTGGGGTCTGGTTATGTCGTAGACGGTAACGAATATTGATGTGCACTTCGGCCAGGTTGTCTTTTGCTGTCGTGACATCGACGCCGTCTACCTGTACGCGTGTCTCCCACACGGACAGTGATTTTTTTACGACGCCAGCAATCAGGTTGCGGGTCGTTTCATTGTTAGGCTGATGAATAAACTTGAGCAGCCCAGCGCCAAACTCCGGACGTTGAATACGTTCGCCGGGGCGGGTTAGTAGAATATTGAGCATATTCTCGCGAATACTGTTGTCGTCTTCCGACCAGCTCAGGCTGCCATCACTGTTAATTGAACCCAGAGGCCAGCTGATTACTTTAGGTACCGGTGTACGCAGCGTCATCCATCAGATCCTTTTGGCATTTTCGGGAAGGGCAGGCAGACTTTTACCCACGGCATCCAGAAGAAAATAATATTTAGCAGCGACACCATGATCATTAACAGGATCATGGCTACGATGGTGATAACAGGCAGGCTGAAAGAGCATATCCATTGAATGCCTGCTCCGAGATCAAAATTGCCACTGACTGTGTCTTCGCTGATGCCTTTTTTGAATTTAAGCGAGTTGACCAGAGAGAAGGTGTCTCCCGGTGTCAGGATGCTTGCGCCTTTGGCCAGACCACGTTTTAAATCGCGCATTGAGGGCATTGGAATCAATGAAGGGCGACTCGCCTCCGGGTCAAACGTGGCAGCGACACGGAAGGTCGTTGACTGAGAGTTCTGGTCAGCCCAGGTAATCTGCTCGTGCCGCTCGTCATTGACGGATCTGACGAAGGGAATAATCCGGAATAAATCGTCAGGTCCCTGAGCAAATTTCGGCAGTGGAATTTCGAGTGAGGTTGCCAGAGTCAGATCACGCAGGCGTTGACCGAGTGAAGAACGCATGGATTCCGCCTGACTCTCGGTAAATGCCAATGAATCGCTAAGGCTTCCCTGGCCGTTATGAAGTGGCAACTTAGGAATATTGCCAAGGCGATTCATGCCACCCACTGCATCAGCCAGATCGCTGACCTGAGCGGCCCAGCGTACCAGGGGATTATTTTCTTTATCGGCAAAGCACAGGCGCAGGTAGTCAATCAGGCTGGTGCTGCGGTAAACGGGAATAAACTCTGCGTGAGAGAAGTCGAATGGGTTATGAATACCTGTGCGCATTTTCTGCATTTTCGGTAGGTAAATCGGAATACGTCTCCAGGCATCAGGATCATAGAAATAGATTTGATCACACAGGGTTTCGAGTTGTTGGTTATCCGCTCTGTCTTCCTCTCCGAGGTGATAGCGATGGATCAACTGCATTAAGAGTTCTGCAAAGGCCGCGGTTGGCCGACCACGGTCAAGGTGAATGCGGTCCTGTTCAGGGTTCCATGTCTGGTTCGCCCCATTTGAATAGCCAAATGGCCAGGGCAGGTTTGCAACGGCAAGATTATTAATTTCCTGAACATCACTGGTATCAAACTGAACGTTTCTTTCGTAATAGAAGCCACCCAGCGGTACATATCCAAAGAGCAGGGTGCGGCACTTTCCCTTGCTGTCTTTGACTTTAACAGGGTGAAGTGGGTGTACTTCTTCACCGCTGAATACAGGGGATGAGGTGCGTTTTTGCAGTAGACCGTTAGGGCATAGCCGGCGGTTGATATCCGGATCAGCTATGGGGCGTTGGCGGCTTTGCCATCCTACTGCTTCCCCTTCTTCTATGATCCAGGCCTGCTGTCCTGTTGGTTTTTCTTTGCGGATCACAAAGCCCGCCGAGCTGATTTTCTGTGGGTCCAGTGCTGGCATTCCTGGTCGGTGACAGACAACCTCGCAGCAGACAATATGAAAGGCACGGTGGGTCGGTAGTCTGAGCACGGGGTGTCTATCGTGGTGACTGTGGCGTTCTTCCTCTAACCAGCGGCCGAACTGAACGGCATTAAACCGCTGTTGCTGAATATCCTGCTGAAAACGATTAATAAAATCAGGGTCAAGGTAGCGTAATAACGTCGCTTGCTGGCCATCCTCGAAGAAGGCGGGCTGGAGTTTTACATCGTGCAGAGAGTGTCGTTTATTCATCATTATTTATGCCCCTTTACCAGATGTTTCCGGCACCCGGTGTGTAGGTCGTCCCTACTACGGAGGTGGCAATGATGGTGTCGCACTGTACGACGCCGCTGAATTTAGACATGCCAGCGTCGACCTGAACCATGGACGCACTGACGTTTACGGTAGCGGCGTTGATATTCACCGGCCCTGAGCTGTCGATATCGATACTCGATGTGCTAAGCGTTACGGTTTGTGTGCCTCTCTCGATACGAATCTCGCCACCACTGCTTTCATCAATGGTGATGTTGTATCCAGAGCGTGTTGTCAGGGATGCTTTAGGCTCCTCATCACTGAATTCAAATACCGTTCCTGATGGTGTTTTAACTGCGTATTTTTCTTCGACGGGAGTGGCTTCTTCGGGCTGACTTTCTGCGCCTTGCCAGACACTTCCAAGCACCATGGGCATGTCGTGACTGATAAAACTGACGACGACGATTTCATCGAGGCGCGGTAAGAAGCTGGTACCGTAATCCTGACCTGCTGAAGGCACGACAACACTGGCCCAGAGTTCGAGCGAGCTGGCCTGCATTCTGACTTTGACGCGCCCGCGTCTGTCCGGGTCCTGGTTATCAATGACCTGGGCTATCTGTAAGGCCTGTAATTGTCCGGTGGAGTGCGTATTCATTGCGTACTCCAGTCGGCTTTATTTACTTTCAGATGTGTTTCAAATCCAGAACGTCGATCAAACCTGTGCGTGCAGTGAATAACCTGATATTTACCAAGCAGCCTTGAGGACACACCGCTCAGCTCGATCTCGCGGCCTGAGGTCAGTTGTGGAATGCCCTGACATGCGATATCACCAGATATAAACCGCTTAGCCTGACGTTGAAAATGTGCCTTAGCGTAGGCTTCTGCTTCGGCCTGAGACCGGGCAAATGGGTGAGGCAGAATCTCCTCGCCATCCCAGGATAACTGATTGAGGCTTTCAGCAGCCGAGGTCTCGCCCGGAGCTGGTGTCATACTGTCGCCATCGAAATTTACTTCCTCAGCCGTGGCGAGGTTGTAGCCCTGAGTACGTGATTGGGTGACCTGATGATTGAGATCGGCCAGCAGGCGCAGTTGTAAAATATTGTCCTGAACATCTAACGCAACAGGCGAGTTGTCTTCCGCTTCAGGCCGGGCCCGCAAACTTGATCCATCCAGACGCGGAGAGATATCGAAGCGCTGACAGAGTCGCAGGATAAAGGCGAGATCACTCTCATTGATCTGATGCCAGGTATCGGTAATAGCAGATACCTGAATGTCGCTTTGCAAGCCAGCGTCACTGGCGATGCTTTGAAGTATGTCGTCAGGAGACTGATCTTCCCAAGCCTGGCTGCGGCGATGACGAGCGAGGTGATGGAGTTTATCCTGCAGTAATAGCGTAAGTTGAGGAGCACCCTGGCCATATTCCTCTTCAACTGCGGTAATTTCGCCACTGAAAATGAGTTCGGGCTCGGGCTGGCCGATATGAATTTCAATCGCTGCTCCGGGCAGGATATCGCTGAACAGAAAGTCCGGTTCCTGGGCGTCTTTGCTGAGTCCCCAGTTGTTCACCTGTAATTCCGCATGTGCACATCCGCTAAGACCCAGATTAACCACCATGCTGCCAATTGCATCGCTCAGGTCTTCACGGTTTTCTCCGTCGACGTTGATCGCCGGAGCACTGCTGTAAAATGCCTCAGGAATCCCCATTGCTATTAATCCACCTGCAAGCGATCTTGGCGCTGTTGTTGTTTTTCAAGCAGACGCAGCATGTCCTGCGCGACCGGCGGCACAGTTTGCTGGGATGATGGTCGTTCTGCTGCCGCTTGAACAGGGGTTGCAGGTACATCCGCGATAACTTCATCAATGATGACGGGCATGGTTCTCCCTTCCTTTGAATATCGACGTGAATTTATTCAAAGCCAACTCCGTTATCCGCTTTAATCCGTGATTTAACAGAGGTGGAAATCTTTGCTTCTACGTTAACAGTGACGGCAGCTTTCAGTGCTGCTGACAGCCCGGCTCGTGGCTTACAATCTGGCGTAGGCGTCGCTAATACAGGTACACCGGGCATACGTGGATTTTCGATGCCGTTGTACTCTGCGGTATCACGCCAATTGTTTTTGCCTTCACTCGGGCCCGGAACAGGTTCTGTTTCCTGCTCTTTAGCTTTCGGTTTTGCCGGGGGCTGATTGTTGTCTGGATCTCCCGGGTTATCAGGTTTCGCTTCTGACTCAGCATCCGTATCTTTTCCGCGGGGTGACAGCTGCGGCATGGCTGGTTTTGTAGGATCTGAGAAGTCGCTTGTCTGGCGGAACTGAAAGCGGTCTTCTTTCATTTTCAGTGCCAGCTTGGCTCTTAGCGGGGTACCGCCCGGTGAAAAGTAATCCAGCGTTTCATCGTAGCTTTCGATCATACCGATAAATTCGAACGCGCCCCATTGAAACAGGCATCGTTTAGGGGCCTTTAGGTCGCTGCCCGATTTTTCTGGTTGGATAAACTGTGTTGCTATTTCACCCGTCAGGTTACGAACGTCTGAGCCCTGCTCGTAATTCGCATCTTCTTCTTTCCGTGTGGTGTCAAAAATCAGTTCAAGGCTCAGGCTGGATGAGCTTTTTTCGACGAACTGAGCGGCACTGCTACTGCCACTTTGTTCGCTCGCTTTCAGTGTGTTGGACAGATTTATTTTCAGAGTCACCGGATTAAACTGCACATCAATGGCGTTCTCCATATCCGGTTCATCATTTTCTCCCGTCACCGGGATTAACTTACCGCGCTCAGGTACCGTCATGGCAGAGCCCCCTGAGTGTCAGAGTTCGCTGCGGAAGATTGATCATCCGCCTGCTTAGTCCGTTCGAGCTCCAGCCCTTCGTGAACCAGCTGTACTTCTTCAATCGCGACCTGGCTTGCGGTTGAGTTCAGGTCGGGCCCTTTAAACTTGGTTGCCATCACTCCGGTGAGCTTCCACGTCATAACCGGATTGTCTTTACCGTCCTGGGTCTGGTGCCCGAGAACAATAATTTCACCGCTGAGGCGATACCCGTAATTTGCACCACGTGTGGTTGCATCAAACCAGCTCCATAAATCATTGACGCTGGTAACTCCGCGTTTGAGTGTCATGGGCGCAAATTTGGTCTGACCCGAGCGGTGAACTTCGCCCCAGTTGCGGCCACCTTCCTGAAACGTTTTGGGTTCCATAGTCAGCTCAAAACCGCTGACTTCGCTGAACTTTCCGGAGCACAATAATGTGTTCTGCTCTGAGTCATACAGATTGACTTTAAACCGGAAAGGAACAAATACATCGGCAAGAGGGTTAGGCACTTTGCACCTCCGTCTGCCAGTCGGTACCCGTGTTTGTAAACGTCAGGCGAATCCGGTCAATAGGAAGTGCCGGTGCAATTTCTATTTCCAGAAGCAGAGTGCTTTCACCTGCTGGAATCTGACGCAGGCTAAAGGCGTGTTCTGAGCGTTCTCCACGCAAAGCCCCCCTTTGCCAGAGCTGCCGCAAAAAATGTTCGATCAGGAGTTTCGGCCGCGGGTCGTTAACATCGGAATTAAAAACGAGTTGCTCACCAAATTGGCGTAACTGACGGCGTAGATACCCCATCAGCCGCATTAATTCTGCGGAGCGATATCCGTCAAATCTTTCCAGGCTGGCCGCGTGTCGATAATCATCGGCAGGCAGCGCAGGTACGCAAAGCCGTTCATCGTCCAGTTCGACCCGGTTGTTACGTAATTCAAGAATCGAAATCCCCGGCGTTTCCCTGAGACTGACGACACCAGCCCGCTTCATGCGAGGGTAAGGTAGGTTTTTAGACACCATGGGCTGCCCGGCAATAGATCGCCATGGACCTGCCGACCTGGCAGTCGCCGCCTGTTTTCCAGATACAACACCAAGGGGTGAGAGTAGTGCTCTTCCCTGGCCACGAAGGTAGGGGTAAAAAAACTGTACCTGCCGCAGATGATGCGCAGCATCGGACAGCTGCATGTTGGTCAGTAGTTCAAGAGCCTCCGGATCGGCATCCGGACTGTCGATCTCATTGGCGTAGGCGAGAGGTAGTGTCAGCAGGCACTGAATATCCGGACGATAGCGGCTAAGCCAGTGCAATATTTCCCGCAAAACCCGCTGAAATTCTATCGGCTCCGGAAGATCATCCAGCGCCATTTCTGAGGTATTCCGCCGTTCGCGATGATCGTCATCGAGAGATTGAGAGCAGGGTAAAAATGCTGGCTCTGGATTATCCAGACGGACACGAGGAACGTCGGGCAGCCGCGCCGGAATCTGTAGCCGCTCGAGATCGGGCAGACAGATAGAGCCCACAGAGGGCACTGCAAGCAGAGTCGCAATCCCTCTCAATGTGCTGGTGTCGGTCAGATCCGTACTTTCAGCCGCGAAAAAGCCTTGTTGTGATTCTTCTTCAGGTATTACTACGATCCAGAGTCGATGACCTCCATTAGCAAAGAAATCTTCGACACAGGGAGCCAGCCAAGCGAGGTTTCCTGCCAGTGAGCTTCGATACTGTGCGGGCGCGCTGACTGCATCCGGAAAAATATCGTGAAACTCAGACGCTGAATGCAGAGGGAGCGGTAAATGATACAGGGAAGCACAGGCCGGATTGCTGAGGATCTGATCAATGACCTCCCCGAATCCTGCCTGACGAATAGCTGCAAGAGCATCTTTCAGCGCGAGTAACCGCTCAGGGCGTACACGCCCCGGGCAGTGTCCGAGCATAGCGACTTCCAGCGGCAGCGCAGAGTCGTTCTGCGGCCTGGGGGTCAGCTGAATACGTCGTGCCAGTAAATCCTGCATCATTGAAGACTTATTCCTGCTCGATATGCTCAACAGACAGAACAAGTTCTTCCATCGCAACATCACTTCCGCCCTTGGCGGTTAATGTTGGGCCTGTCCATTTAATCGGCATAGCGCCGCGCAGTTTCCAGGTCACGACTGCCGCGGAGCTGGTTGGGTCTTCGTTTTTTAATTTGATCGTAACGTCGCGCTTGGACATCACGTTACCGCCACGAACTTCTTCTAACCATTCGTAGATATTGCCAGCGCCGATGACTCCACGTTTCAGAGTGACGTCCCCGGTTTTGTGCAATGCGGGCACTTTGTTGACGTAATTAACGGCTGAATTACCGTTGCGGTATTCGGCGACCGTGACTTCGGCGTTCAGACCAGAAACTTCTGAGAAGCCTCCAGCGACCTCACCTTCGGTGCCGTCGTCCAGGTTGACCAGATAGTTAAAAACGCCGTAAGGGGTTTCACGAAACTGTGCCATGATTTGATTCCTTCTTTAGTCCCAGCGGCTTCAGCAGAAGCCGCTGTCGGGATGAATATTGTTTAGCTATCGGCGGTTTTCTGACCGATGCGGAAAATCACAAACTCTGCTGGTTTCAGAGCGGCGACACCGACCTCACAAACCAGGCGACCGTTGTCGAGATCGTTCTGAGTCATGGTGCTCCGGTCACAACGCACGAAGTAGGCTGTTTTCGCAGTGCCCAGCAGGCGGCCGTTTGCCCATTCGTTGTAAAGGAAGTTTTCGATGGTAATCCGGACGTTGTCCCACAGGCGTTCGCCGTTAGGCTCGAAGACGACCCACTGAGTGGATTTCTCGATAGAACGTTCGAGGTACAGGAAGTAGCGACGTACATTGACGTACTTCCACTCAGGGTCACTCGACAGCGTGCGGCCGCCCCAGACACGATGACCACGACCAGCGAAAGAACGCAGGCAGTTCACACCGGCTGGGTTAAGCAGCTCCTGCTGGAACTGGTTGATTTCCTGAGTGAAGCCCAGTGCACCAATCACAGGTTCATTGGCTGGTGCTTTGTGCACACCGCGTTGAACATCTGTGTTGGCATAAACGCCGGCGATAAAGCCTGCAGGTGGGAGATTCACCGTAGGCTGAGTGCCACGAGGGTCAGCGGCAACGACCCATGGGTAGTACAGTGCAAGGCGGCTGTCGTCGAAATTGGAGCGGAATTCGCGCACCTCAGAAAGTGACATCCCTTCACGGCTGTCGACAATACCGACGCGGTACCGCATCTTGCGGCAGTGTTTTTGCATTTCGGCGACAATCGCCTGGTGATTTGTTTCATCGGCAGCGGCCGCCGGGCACATCACGATTGAAATGTCTTCGATATCTTCAAACGCAGCAAAGCCCGTGCTGCCGTTCACTTCGTCAGATTCACCACCGTAATTCACTGCAACCGGAGTGCTGCCATCATCGCCACCGGACAGAGTGATCAGGTAGCGTGGGCCTTCAACGGACATCGGCCCTGGGTTCATTGCCCCTGAGTCGAACATGTTATAAAGCGCAGCAATGATCTGATCACCGGTGACACTGTTTGCCAGTGTGCAGCTGACGGGGCTGGTAAGCTCGTCGTAGCGCTTCGCAGGTGATGCACTCATGACATTACTCAGGCTGTTCTCAGCGTCCGGTGCAGAGGAGATGTCGGCGTAGGTGTAAATAACCGCGCCGTCGGCACCGCCATTGCGAACGTTAATGTTAAACGAACGCTGAACCATCATGGCGCGAACACTGCCGGGGGCTGCTGCCAGTGCGCTCAGGTAAAGTTTGATTGGGGCTCCTACGACGGCCGGATTGCGCGAAGAGTCTTCGATTATGAACTCGGTTCCTGCGGCGTTCAGCGTGCCATAGAGGGTCGTCAACGTCCCCCAATCGCCTTCATGAAATCCATTCAGTCCTGCGATCTCACTCAGCGAGAGCACAGCCTCGGTCCCGTCAGCAAGTGCACCGCTGGAGGGTCTGCGAGCGGTGACTTTGGTGAAGGTGACGCTGGTTGAGCCATCGTTCACCAGTCCTGCAGCTTCGAGACCATAATCGCCAACTTCAATATCCGTTACATCTACGCTGTCGCCATTCGTATCGGTAATCACTGCGAGGTCGTCGACAATTTCATACTGGCTACCGGCTTTACGAACGAGTCCGCGGAAATCAAATGGGTGGGCTCTTGCGGAGGTGTCTGCGGTGGTTGCTGTGTTGGTCAGGCCTGTCGCTTCAAGGAACACCACCTCACCGTCAGCGGGGGCGCTGGTGATCACAGAGAGCAGAAGGTTCTCACTGTCGCGCCAGTCCAGTTCCAGAGTCAGGTTACCCATGGCGCCGGGGAAACGGCTGGCAAAGGTGACATGGTTGTTAGTGTCAGTTGCTGAGGCGAATCCCGACGCAGGTGTGCTGAAGTTAGCAACCCGAGAAACAAACAGTTGTTTACCACCGCCATCGAAGAAGGCTTTGGCTGACAAAGCCGTGTGGTTCAGTACCGTTGAGCCAGAAAAACTCAGGTCCTGAACATCGCCGTAGATGCGGGTGAATTCAGCGAAGCTGGTAACAACCTCAGGCTTACCCCGCAGCGGACCGGTACGGGTCGGGCCTGCTATGGCGGCGACACTTGTGCCCACGCCTTCGATTGATTTGGAGCGAAAGCTCACTTCCTCTACAAACACACCCGGGGCTAAGTATTCAGGCATGGTCTTCTCCTTTCAGACGGGTCATACAGGTTTCAGGGCAAGAAAACTCCTGCCATCAGACCGCAGGGTTAAAATGTCACCGGGTACTACTGAGAATCCGATGGTTTGGGAAAAACTGGTGCTGTTCAGCTCGCCAACATCAAGCGAGCTGAAGGTGTCGGGGTCAGCGGGAACTTCACTGTCAGTGTCGAGCCTGCCGACTACTTCGAGGGTAGCGCTGTAATCACTCACGCCTTCCGGTAATGGTGGAAGACGAAGGAAGGGCAGTAACAAGTCGCCATGTTGATCTGTCTGTCCCCGGTAGGTTTGTGATCCCAACCCGGGGATGGCGACGGTTACTGTCACAATTGCCCAGGGAAGCGCTGAATCGTCCGCGTCGCGTGCCAGCGTCATACGAAGTCCGCCGGCAGAGTTAAAACGCACGGAAACCGGCGAAGGGTAGAGCACAATCGCATGCCCGGTCGGAGGGGCATCGCCAACGGTCAGAGAGAAGGTGCGCGGCAGAAACATGCCCTTGGGGGCACGAGCCACACCGGCAAATGTGTAGGTGCCTGCGGTAGCAAAATCTTTATCGCCTCCGGTTGGTCTGCCTGAGACAAATGAATCAATCGAGTGTCGCCATAGGACAGTCTTTCCTGCGCCTTCGCGAATATGAAGGTCAGAAGGCTTTTCAGTAATTTCGGTGCGGATCTGACCGTTGACTCTGCGCATGGCAGACACGCTTTCAGCAGAGCTGCCATCGAGCCAGAATATCTGGTCACTTCCGTGCAGAATGGTGGATTCGAGTACATTCACCGAGCGCATCAGACCGTTCCTCCTGATATAACCCGCGTAATCAACGGACTGCCTTCCGTGCGCTGAGGCTGCAATCTCAAGCGAACGGTTTTTGCAACGTACGCCATAGTGGAGGTGTAAGGGGATTCAAAAACATCCCAGATTCTCATCAGGTCTTCGGTCGATGTATCTTCGGGAATGATGGTCAGAATTTCTGACTCTCCCCACTCTGAGTCTGCCGTTTGCAGGTGAGAAATATCAAGCTGAGTCTGGTTGGCAAGCTCCACTATCGCCCAGCTCATCAGGTCTGCTTCAATGGCGGCGCTGTTCGCATTGGCGATCAGCAGGAAATGCAGATTCAATGGCAGCTCGGCACTGGCATCGGATGTATCAGTGCCCTTCGGTGCAAAGTATCGGCTGCGACCGTGATCATCGATGGTCATTCTGTGGAGATAAATACCCAGCAGGTTGCCGGTCAGCCGGTTAGCAATATCAGCACTACCGAGTACTTCGACTTTGGCATTTGTAGGGCCATCGCTAAGCTCACTGGGTAGACGGCTTTTAAAAAACGCCTCCAGTGCGGTCAGAACGCCTTGTACTCCCTTGTACGATGCCATGCAGTCTCCTTTGCTGCGTTACCGACCAGTTCAGAAGGTCTGCCTCTATGGTCGGGCAAAGATAGAAACACGGTAAAAAATAAGGGGTCAAGGGCTATTTGGACTATGGCGACATTGCCTTGAAGGCGCAATATGACTAGTTGTTTTGATGTCTGAATAACCTGAGTAATTGTTTATCAAAACACACTTTTCAGGACTGATTACTGGTCAGTATTCCGGGTTACGAATATATTTCTCTAAATTAATCAGATGCTTGCTATAAAAGGAATGTCATCCCTTGGGTGAGCCGCTTCTCAGACTCCCAGATCCTGTTTTTCATTCTTCTATGCAAGATTCTTGTCTGTTTATTGATCAAAGAATGAGACGGTGTGCGTCATCTATTTGTCATCGGGGAACAGGTTTTTTTTATATACTGGCGCTCAAAGTCTAGGTGTTTTTTCATAATGGGCCAGAGACTGAAGGGCTCTTATCGCATTCGATGGCAGTTGCGTTACCAAGCTACCTATTGTTAAACGTGGTTGAAATTTCACCAATTGCACCTATTTAAGAAGAGTGTGGTAAAATTTCGCGCTTATTTTTTCTCTGCGCTTTGTGATCTGAGCGCTTCACCGTGATGAACTGATTCGATAGCCATGACTCTGACCCCGGAAAATGTAGTTCGTGAATACTGGGCCCGCAGCCAGGAACCCCGCAGTGACGCTGAAAAGGTGGCGCTGATAGAAGAAATCCGTGCACTCCTTAAACAGGAAGATGCGGCGATCGTGGCTCATTACTATACCGACCCTGAAATTCAGGCATTAGCCGACGCTACCGGAGGCTGTGTTTCCGATTCTCTGGAAATGGCTCGTTTCGGTCATGATCACCCAGCCAGTACTCTATTGGTTGCCGGCGTTCGCTTTATGGGTGAGACAGCGAAAATTCTGAGCCCGGAAAAGCGGATCCTGATGCCGACACTGGAGGCAACCTGTTCACTGGACCTTGGTTGTCCGGCAGAAGAGTTTTCTGCTTTCTGCGATCAGCACCCTGATCGTACCGTCGTTGTTTATGCCAATACCTCGGCCGCTGTGAAGGCGCGTGCAGACTGGGTGATCACTTCAAGTATTGCTTTAGATGTCGTCCAGTACCTCCATGATCAGGGCGAAAAACTGATCTGGGCGCCTGATAAGCATCTGGGGTCCTATATTCAGAAGCAGACCGGCGCAGACATGATCCTCTGGGACAGTGCTTGTATCGTTCATGACGAATTCCGTTCTAAAGGTGTTCAGGACCTTAAAAATGTACACCCGGATGCTGCAGTGCTGGTGCACCCTGAATCACCAGATGCGGTGGTCGCTCTTGCCGATGTCGTTGGTTCGACCAGTCAGTTGATTGCTGCAGCACGTGACCTGCCAAACGATACTCTGATTGTCGCTACCGACAAAGCCATCTTCTATAAGATGCAACAGGAAGCACCGGGCAAGTTGCTGATTGAGGCACCGACGGCGGGGAATGGTGCGACTTGCCGAAGCTGTGCTCATTGCCCGTGGATGGGAATGAACCAGCTGGAAAATATCCGGGACGTTCTTAAAAATGGCGATCAGGAAATTCTGGTCGACGAAGGTATCCGCCGTAAAGCGGTACGCAGCCTCGACCGCATGCTCAACTTCCGCAAGCCTGTCAGCGCTGCCTGACGGCTTCAGCCTCGTGGTGGACGCAACAGGGCGTCTACCGCTTTTAACCTCTCTTTTAATGCCAGTTCCCGCTGCAGGTCGTTGGCTTTCTCTGCCTGTCTGATGGCATTCCGGAGTTGCTGGGCGGCTTCCTGATTTCTTCCTGTTGTGAAGTAGTATTCGGCGAGCGCTCGGGAGGCGAGAATCAACTCGCCTTGCTTGCTCGCATTCTGACTGAGTGCCTCCCAGAAGGCGGGAACGTCAGGGTAAGTCTCGGTCAGCTTCCGTAGGACTCGGGTTGCCTCGCTGTAGTTACCGCTTTCTGCAAGCAAGTCAGCGTAAGCACTTTCAAGAGGAAGGCTGTTGGGATGAAGCTTTCTGAGCGATTCCAGTGCCGCCCGGGCGCGCGCCGGCTCACCTGCGGAGGCCGTGATACGCTGATCTAACACCTTCACCAGAAGATGACTCTGATCTGCCAGAGCCAGTTGCTCCGCAGCTTCCGCGTACTGGCGTTGATCATGATGCAAGACGGCAATCATGTAGTTGAGTGCGTCGGCTTCTGTACCACTGGCGTCTTTGAGACGTTCTTTCAGCTCGGTCATGGCACCATCGCCAAGTTGATATCGGGTTTCTGCGCTGAGTTTCAGTATACGGAAGCGGAAGCTGGCCGATGGACTGACGCTGCGGAAGGCGCCAGCCCGGCCTGCGGCATCCGCGACCCGGGTTGCTGTCAGTGGGTGGGTCTGAAGAAATTCGGGGGCTTCTCCACGATACCTGGCAGCATCGAGCATATTCTGAAACATGGCGGGCATCGCTTCAGGAGAGAAGCCAGAGCTGACCAGCGTCGACATGCCAAGCCGGTCTGCCTCACGTTCAAACTCTCGGGTATAGGCCAGCTGATCCTGAACTGCGGCAGCCTGCGAGGTCATAATTCCAGCAATGCCTGCTTCGCCATTGCTGGTTGCGATCAGGATCAGACTGGCCAGCAGTGTCGCCAGTGTTACAGGATCTCGCTTTCGGGCGGCTTCGACCTGGCGCGCGAAATGTCGTTGACTGAGGTGAGCAAGTTCGTGAGCGAGTACAGAAGCGATCTGATCTTCATTGTCAGCGTACAGGAGTAGGCCATAATTAATACCGACGATACCACCGGGTACCGCAAACGCATTGAGTTGAGGGCTGTCGACCGTGACAAGGTGCAGGTCACTGATTTGTATGTCAGAGTCGGGAACAAGCTGATAAATAAGATCGTGGAACCACTCGAGAAGAACCGGGTCATCCAGCGTCGGTGCCTGGGATCTCAGGTTTCTGAGCCAGCTCTGACCCAGGGCCTTTTCTTCCTGCAGGGAGATCAGCCCAGAGGTAGCATCGCCGAGAGACGGCAGTTGCTGAGCATCCTGTGCTGATACATGTTGCACCGGGCTATAGGTGGCGCAGAGGGTTACGCCCAAAGCAGATAGCCAATTCCTGATGTTCAATGCCCATTCCTGTCTGTTGTCACTGGTTATGTTGCCTGATATTGCCTGGTTAGCACCGCAGTCTTATCGTGAAGCGATAAATTTTTCGACTGATTTCAGCGTCTTAGGTTCATTGTCGCGGTTGTTTCCGTATAATCTGAGCATGACAAACCCTGATACAAGTGTCTAACCCCATGACGCCTGACTCGACTCTCGACGCGAGCGGACTTCAGTGTCCCATGCCTCTTCTTAAAACTAAGCTAGCCCTGCGTGATCTGTCACCCGGACAAGTACTTGAGGTGATGGCAACAGATGCAGGTAGCCTGGTCGATATTCCGCGTTACCTTGAGAAGAGCCCTCATACTTTGCTGAGTCAGAGTGAGGCGGACGCCGATCGTTACATTTTTCTGATTTCCTGCGGAGTATGACATGTTAAAGGTCGTAAAAGGGTGGATAGATCGTTACTTTTCAGATGAAGAGGCATTAGGGCTTCTCTTTATTCTGATCACCCTGATGCTCGTCATCATGTTGCTCGGCAACGTGTTGGCCCCCTTCCTGACAGCGCTTGTGATTGCCTACCTGCTGCAAGGGACGATGAATTATTGTAAGGCGCGTGGTCTCAGTCACCTTACCGCGACCATCGCCGTATTTCTGTTGTTCATGGCTGTGATGCTTACGCTGCTTTTGATTATTCTGCCCGCGACATGGAACCAGCTGATTCAGTTTATATCTGAAGTGCCGCGAATGGCCTCGAAAGGGCAGGAACTTCTTCTTTTGCTGCCTGAACGTTATCCAGAGCTGGTATCCGTTGAGCAGGTAAAAGAATGGACGAAACAAGTGGGAGATGAAGTCGCATCGCTAGGACAGCTGGCGGTTAGCTTCTCTCTGACAGGTATCACAGGTTTGATGGCGGTATTAATCTATTGCGTACTGGTGCCGATTCTCGTGTTCTTCCTGTTGAAAGACTCGACGCAGATTCTCACATGGATTACCGGCTTTCTGCCTGCGAAGCGCAGCCTGCTTAAAAATGTCTGGTCCGAAATGGACGAGCAGATAGCTAACTACATCCGTGGTAAAGCACTTGAGATCGTGATTGTCGGCGGCGTTACCTACATTGCGTTTGTTATTCTGGGCCTCAATTATGCCGCTCTGCTGGCGATAGCCGTTGGCTTCTCAGTGCTCGTGCCGTACATAGGTGCTGCGGTGGTGACCATACCCATTGCGCTTGTCGCTTATTTTCAATGGGGCATAGGTGATGAGTTCACCTGGGTTCTGGTTGTGTATGCCATTATTCAGGCCCTGGACGGAAACGTTCTGGTTCCATTACTGTTCTCTGAGGTTGTAAACCTTCACCCAGTGGCAATCATTGTTGCGGTGCTGGTCTTTGGTGGATTATGGGGCTTCTGGGGCGTATTCTTCGCTATTCCGCTGGCGACACTGTTTAAGGCGGTATTACGTGCATGGCCGGTTGCCCTGTCAGCTGGTACAGAAGAGGCACAGTGAGCGTGATAAATTGGCTGGCTCTGACCCCCGGGCTGACTTGTCAGAGATACCGGGCACCTTTAGACTTGCGCCCCTTATCACCACGTAATGCCTCGTATAACAATAAATCAGGAGATAGGTAACTATGATTACCGGTAGTATCGTTGCTCTTGTTACTCCAATGAACGCTGATGGCTCAGTAGATTGGGAGAACCTTGATCGATTAGTTGATTTTCACGTCAAGGAAGGGACGGACGCCATCGTCGCGGTCGGTACGACTGGTGAGTCGGCGACTCTTGAAACGGACGAACACGTCGCGGTTATCGAGCGCGTAGTAAAAACAGCAGCAGGGCGTCGTCCGGTGATTGCAGGTACCGGTGCGAACAATACCTCAGAAGCGATTGAGTTGACTCAGGAAGCGAAGCGCGTTGGCGCAGACGCTTGCCTGCTGGTGACACCTTATTACAACAAGCCTCCACAGCGCGGTTTGATTAAGCATCATGAAGCAGTAGCGGCGGCGGTTGATATCCCGCAGTGGTTGTACAATGTGCCGGGCCGTACCGGTATTGATATGCTGCCAGAGACGATTGCTGAGCTTGCCAAAGTGCCGCAGATTACGGCGGTGAAAGAAGCCACCGGCGACATGGATCGTGCGCGCCAGCTGATCGATCTGGTGGGTGACCAGTTAGCCGTTTACTCGGGCGATGACGCAACCGCTTATGAGCTAATACTGCTCGGTGGTAAAGGCAACATCTCTGTGACCGCCAATGTTGCGCCCGCAATGATGCACGAACTCTGTATGCTGGCCCTGGATGGTAAAGCAGACGAAGCTCGTGAACTGAATGAGCGTATGATGCACCTGCATAACGCCATGTTCGTAGAAGCGAACCCAATCCCTGTTAAATGGGCTGTTGAGCGCATGGGGCTGAGTGGCTCAGGTATTCGCCTGCCACTGGTAACCCTTGATGAACGCCTGCAGCCAAAAGTAGAGCTGGCTCTGAAAGACGCTGGCATCATCTGACGGAAAACAATGCGACTAATTCTTCTCTCTGCTCTGGCTGTATTCTCAACAGGATGCAGCTGGATTCTCGGCGACAACCAGGCGCTTTCGTATCTCGATGCTCAGGAAGCTGCTGAAACGCAGGTCCCTGAAGGAATGACCCTGAACACATACGATCGCTTCCCGGTGCCTGACCTAGAAGGCAATCCGGGGCCGGGGGAAGAGTTTAAAATTCCTGTTCCAGCACCCCTGACCGTGGCTCGCGAGGATTCTGAGCCAACGTCGTTGAGTGATTTCAAACGCGAGTTGAACCCACGCTTTGTGCGTGATGGCGCGGGCACGCTGACGTTGCAGATCAATGCACGTTTTGCCCTCGCCTGGTCGCGAGTTGCTGACGCTCTGTCCGCGACTGACGTACGAATGACCGACCTTAACCGCAGCATTGGTACCTACTTCCTGGAATTGCCGAATCCGGCAGCCGAGGAAGACGACCGTAGCTGGTGGGGGCGTCTGTGGGGTGAGAAAATTGAAGAGGTTCTGCCTTATCAGCTGAAGATGGTCGAAGCCGGCGATGGCGTCTACCTGACTCTGCAGGAAGATGCAGAAACGCTTGCGGAAGACAGTCTGACGCGGGACCTTCTGACACAGGTTAAGCTCCAGCTCGAAAAGTGAGATTCCGTTCTTTAGGCAGTGGCAGTCGTGGTAATGCCACTCTGGTTGAGTGCAATGCGCAAGCGCTGTTGATTGACAGTGGCTTTGCCAGACGCACTATGCTCCAGCGCCTGACTGAAGCGGGTGTTGAACACAGCGCTCTGAAAGCTGCCTTTGTTACTCATGAGCACAGCGATCATGCCAAAGGCATTCAGTCGCTGTGTGAGCATCTGAATATCCCTTTCTACGCCTCGTTTGGAACTGCACGCCGCATGGAATGGACTGGCCATTCTCTGTGGCGTTGTCTGGTCAGCGATAAACCGGTAGATGTTGCCAGTATGCAGGTGACGCCTGTCGTCGTTCCTCACGATGCACATGAGCCTCTGCAATTTGTTATTCAGAGTGCAGAAGGGCGGCGCCTTGGTATATTATCCGACCTCGGATCACTGACACCGCACGTTGTGAACAGCTATCGTGATTGCCATGCGCTTCAGGTTGAAGCTAATCATGATCCTGTGATGTTGGCGAACGGCCCATACCCACCGAGCTTGCGAGCACGTGTCGCCGGTGCTTATGGTCATCTCAGCAATGAACAGTGCGCTGACTTTATTCGCCGGGTAAAATGGCCCGGATTGAAGCATGTGTCTGCTGGGCACATCAGCGAAAAGAACAATGACCGGAACCTGGTAGCTCAGGTTCTGGCTGAAGCAATTGGTTGCTCCCCTCAGGACGTTCCCCTGCTGTCGCAGGATGAAATGTCAGACTGGGTTGCACTGAACGATTAAAACCGACCCTCATTCCCGGAGAAACCCATGGAAAAACGCGAACTTCTTTATTCAGGCAAAGCCAAGTCTGTTTTCACAACAGATGATCCGGACTACATGGTGCTTGAATTCCGTAATGATACTTCCGCGTTTGATGGTAAAAAAGTAGAACAGCTGGATCGCAAAGGCATGGTGAACAATAAGTTCAATGCCTTCATTATGAGCAAGCTGGCCGAGGCTGGTGTGCCAACGCATTTTGAAAAGCTGCTGTCAGACAACGAGTCGCTGGTGAAGCGTCTCGATATGATTCCTCTGGAGTGCGTTGTCCGTAACGTTGCTGCCGGCAGTCTGGTGCGTCGTCTGGGTGTGGAAGAGGGCATGGACCTGAACCCGCCAACGTTTGAACTGTTCCTGAAAAACGATGAACTCGGTGACCCTATGGTAAACGAGTATCACGCCCAGTCGTTCGGCTGGTCAGACGAAGCGACGATCAACAAAATGAAAGAGCTGACGTTTAAGGTAAATGGCGTTCTGAAAGAACTGTTCCTGAACGGCAATATGCTGCTGGTTGATTACAAGCTTGAGTTTGGCGTCTTCAATGGCGAAGTGGTTCTGGGTGACGAATTCTCACCAGACGGTTGCCGACTCTGGGATAAAGACACGCGCGAAAAACTCGACAAAGACCGTTTCCGTCAGGGCCTTGGTGGTGTTGTTGAAGCGTATGAAGAAGTCGGTCGTCGCCTGGGCATGGAATTTTAATCCAGGCACCAATCTCCTTATGTATCCGACAAGGCAAACCTTGTCGGATATTGCCATAACTATTGGCTTTTCATGATTCTCTGTGCACACTAAGGACGCTGGCGATTAGCCGGTGCTCTGGAACACAATAAATTACGGGAATAATTCATGAAAAAGACAGCACTTGCGGCTTTTCTGGTCGCGATGACTCCGGTCGCCGCTCAGGCTGACCTGCTTTTCACAGTAGGTGCTAAGGCAAACTCCTGGACTGCTGAACCTAGTGGTGAGCTGGACGAAGGAGTATCCGCAGACGGAGAGAATAACGGCCTTGGGCTGGATTCAAACTCAGGCACCAATATCACTCTGTTCTTTGAGCACCCTGTACCGGTTGTACCCAATGTACGCCTGCGTCAGACCGGCCTCGAAATGGATGGCTCAGGTTTCCTGACTGCCGACTTCAATGGCATTGGTTATGCAGAGCAGGTTGACAGTGACCTTGACCTAAGCCACACAGATGCAACTCTTTACTGGGGCCTACCTCTGCCAGTACCTTACGTTGATGTTAACCTGGGTCTCACCGCACGTATGTTCGGCGGCGAGGTTATAGTTGAAGGTCAGGCGACAGGTCGTCGTGAAGAAGTTGAACTCGATTTCACCCTGCCAATGGGCTTTGTTGAAGCGCAGGTGGGCACGCCTTTCGGTATCTACGCTGCGGCAGAAATTAACGCGATCGGTTATGACGGTAATTCACTGACCGATACTGTTCTGACGCTGGGCTATGATCTGCCTGTGCCAGTTGTTGATCTGGGCCTTGAAGTAGGTCACCGTGCATTGAGCATGAAGACCAACAAAGACACCACCGATATCGAAACTGATTTTGATGTTTCAGGTATCTTCTACGGTGCGTCATTTGCTGTAGGTTTCTGATCGCATTGTTAATGCCGATCTGAAAGAAGCCGGGCTGAGCCCGGCTTTTTTTGTGCGCCTGGCCCCTCGGCGATTAATCCGACGCACTTTCGATACGCTCTGTGCGTGTTTTCCGTTCCGGGTGTGTGCTCAGGTATTCCCGCCAGCTATTGGTTTCGCGCTCGCTGCCGGGCAGTGAGTTAAGTGCACTGGCCAGAAGGCCTGGCGACATGCCAGCGGCTTTCAGGTGTTCGACGGCGAAATCATCGGCATCGGTCTCCATCGTCCGGCTGAAGGCATTTTCGCCGAGAGAAATTCCGGTACCCAGTACGACTTCTGATAAGCCTTCAAGGTCTCCAAGCAGGAGCCCATAAACAATGGCACCGGCACTGGCCTGAACCATCATTTGTGCACCGTGCCGTCGCTCAACATGGCCTGCCTCGTGAAATAGCACAGCTATCAGCTCGTCACGACTGAGAATACTGACCAGCTCATCAAATACCACAATGGTGCCATCAGGCAGTGCGAAAGCATTGGGAGCGATGGCGCTGCGGAAAAGGATTCTGTAGTCGTTATGCAGCCCCGCTTTTTCTGCCGCTTTATTCCAGTCTTTTATGATCGAAGCCTGCTCATACTGGGGCAGCGTCGAAGGTTCCAGAGAATAGTCGAGCGTCTTCATTGATGAGCGACCAACCCGGTCCAGTACCTCTTCTGGTATCAAGGGCGCCGTTGCCTTTGCACCTGCAGGAATAACCTGAGTAAACATTAGCCAGAAGGAAAGAGGAACAAGCAAGGCAGCGGCGAGAACCATGGCCATATGACTTTCGAGGTAAGCCAGAAAGCCACTGCGCGGGGTCCACCTAAGGTCAGGGTCATCGGGTATAAAGTAGTCTCCACTGTCAAAGTGCAGCTCAACTGGAATACCGGGGAGGATATCGCCTTGTCTGCATTCTTTCAGCGTTGTCGAGGTCAGCTCGTAATCGAAATCGGTCGCAAGGACGCGGAGTGAGCCGTCGTCCCTGAGGAGAAGAATGGCAGGACGCGTATCGCTGCGACCTGCCATACAGTATTTACCGCTTATTCTTTGCATCAGACGATGGAAAGATCGGTATCGAACATACCGGCAGCTTCTTCACCAAAGGCGCTTTCTTTGCCTTCAACCTGATTGGCCATATGATCGATACGCGGCGTCAGAAACACGGTCGTTTTGGACGCGATGTAGCGCATCTTGATGACTTTAGCAGCCGGGAAGGCAAGGCCGAGAGTAAAAAGAATCAGGACGGCGTTAAGCAGAGTAATACCCAGATAACCAGCAACCGTAATGCGTGACTCGAAGCGAACAAGCTCATCTGCTTTGAGACTTTCAGCAATGTGGTTGCGGATCATGGCATTGAAGACAGACTGGACGAGAAAGCTGAAGAAATACATGACCAGAATGATAGGTAAAAACGACAATGGGTTCGGGGCTTCACTACCCTGAATGGTCGTAAGTGTTCCGGCCATGGATGATGCAATCAGGATGAAAGCAATAATAGAAACCAGGAAAACGACCAGCGCCGCTTTGTAATACTGACCTGTGCTGGTATTCAGTTGCAGTTTTTCACCGCCGTATTCGCAGTTACCAAACATGAATTGATGAATTTTTTTGATGACCCAAGGTAGAGCAAGATACAGGGTGACAGCAGCTACTAATGGCAAAACGATAAAGTGATACAGAGCCCCCATATAGTCGCCTTTAAAATCAAAGCGAACATTACGGTAAGCGGTATTGCGGTAGGTAAATTTAAGGCCCTGAACTATGAGCCACGGGCTCAATGGGATCAGAGCAAGATACATAATGCCTGCAGCTATGGGTTCGACCATGGAAACGCCCACAAAAATAAGAAATACGCCCAACGCTAATAAGCGACCCAGCAAAATCTGCTTAGGCGTTGCCAGGTATTGCAGGCGATTATCCTCGATGCTGGTGTGGCCGTAGAGGTATTGGTTATTTCGTACTTTCGCCCATGCTCCATAAATACCCAGCGTGGCCAGGGTAAGAAGCATATTTACTAACCAGAGCTTAGTGTAACCCCATGGTGTGGCAGTAAATTCAATAGCAGCGCTACGCTCATTTGCGAAGCTTTCAGGCGTCGTCATAATTACGTCCTTGTAGTGATCTGCAGGCTGGTCATTCAGCCATGGTGCAGGTTTGGTTTATTTGTCCTCGCGGACGAATTCGGCCAGAACCCGGTCAGAAGCCCGGCTACCAACCAGAATACTCATTACATCTGTGCGAATTGCACTGATCGGATGTTTACGATATTCATGTTCCAGGCGGCAGCGTTGAAGCGGACAGAAGCGGAATCCAATCTGCATCGTCAGTGCACGCTCACTGGTGTGCTCGTAAGCTTTTTCTGGGCTGATGTACCAACTCAGGTCTTCAAACAGGCCCGGCTCCCAGCGCCAACTGCTTTGCATGGTGGCGAGCACATCGTAGTCTTTGAAATTCAGCGTCGCAGCAACCCAGCGCTGGCCATCTTCACGCTCAACCATCTGACCCAGACGGTTTTCAATTTGCTGATTTTTGAGGGTGAATTCCAGAACCGATTTGGCTTTCTGGCCCGGTTGGTATGCAGCGTTTTTATCTGGAAAGAGTGGGCTGTATACAGTGCTGTTCGGTAGGTTCCGCATGCCTACAATAACAAAGCTTTGCTTGCGTTCGCCGTAGTTGTATTTGGCTGCCTGAAGTTCAAGTTCGATATAGTAAGTTTTACCGGCACGGAGGTCAGAAGTAATTTCGCCGCTGAATAATGTATCGATGTCGGATTCAGAGAGGTACTCAGCGCCGGACCAGGCATCGCGGGCGTCGTTCAGACGCTCCTGAACCCGTGCGTCTCGCTCAGCGGCGAGTCTTTCGGCTTCAAGACGCGCTTCTTCCAGTCTCTGGGCTTCCAGCAGTTGCTGACGGCGTAGTTCTTCTTTGGATGGCCCACAGGCAGAAATGACAATAGCGCAAAGCACCAATACAGCGAGACGGAGCATGTTAATTCCTTACTTATTATACTGACCCGAACTGAGTATTGCTGAGCTCAGCTGGGTAAAAAGCGGTTACAGTATACCGTCGACGAATGAAAAAGGGGACTCGTTGAACTCATTCAGTGCCCTGTGGACAAAGAATAGTGACTATGACACTCTTCGGGCTGTTTTCAATGATTGGGGACGTCTGAATTGCGAGCTCTGCTGATATTAGTGATTACGTTTATAACCGGATGCAATCTGGTAGAACGCCCTTTTGCGGACACGCCCGACAGAGAGCTGAGAGAACGTAATTACCGGTGTCAGATGACGGGTTCGCTATCGGCAGCGGAAATCCAGGTATGCAAAAATATTCGAAGGGAATGTGATGCGCGTGCCGAGAGAGGGAATTTCGTGTGCTGACCCAAGCTTGGGTACTGAGATCTTAAACTGCCATCAGGAAATACTATGAAATTGAATAAACTGGTTCCAGCGATTGCGTTGGGGACACTGTTATTGGCTGGTTGCGGCCAGGAGGAAAAAGTGAAACTTGAGACCACCGCTCAGAAAGCGAGTTACGGTGCAGGCCTGAACATCGGTCGTCAGATCGAACGTGAAGGTGCAGACATTGATCTTGATGCATTGGTTGCGGGTATCCGTGATTCTGTTTCTAAAGCTGAACAGCAGGTCAGCGACGAAGATATTCAGGCGGCATTCATGTCACTGCGTGAAGATGCTGAGCGCAAGCAGAAAGCTCTGGATGATGAAGCAGCTCAGGCGAGCGAAGAATTCCTGGCGAAGAACGCAGAACGTGAAGAAGTAAAAGTTACTGATTCAGGCCTGCAATATGAAGTTCTGACTTCTGTAGAAGAAGGTGAGTCACCGGCAGCAACCGATACTGTTCGTGTTCACTACCACGGTACGCTGATCGACGGAGAAGTTTTTGACAGCTCTGTTCAGCGCGGTCAGCCTGCCGAATTCCCGGTAAACGGTGTAATCCGTGGTTGGGTCGAAGCACTCCAGATGATGAAGCCAGGTGAGAAGTGGAAGCTGTTCATCCCGGCAGACCTGGCTTACGGTGCTCGTAGCCCAAGCCCTAAAATTCCAGCGAACTCAGCGCTGGTGTTTGAGGTAGAACTGCTCGAGATTGTTAAGTAATACATACAGCCTCGCAGAAAAGGCCCTCTTCGGAGGGCTTTTTTGTGCCTGCTCATCGAGTGTGCGTATAGAAAACAGAAAGCTCGAATGCGTCAGGTTATTGAGCGACGGCTTCTTCTAGCTCTTCAGATACTTCGTCTTGTTGACCGCCGCGGAGTCCGCAGCCAGACATGTGGGAGAGTGTTCTCTCAAGACTTTCAAGTTGTTGGTCGGTCAATCGAATCGTATTTCCACAGACGCGACATATGGATTTGCGATCTATCCGTAATTTCTCAGCAGGCTGTGATGTGTAATTTTTACACTCAGGACAAGGCAGCGGGTACTGAACAACAGAAGCAACAGAAGACATAAGCAATAATTAAACAAAAACCAGTGTTGAAGCTGATTTATACAGCATTAAAGGTATTGTTTGAAGGGCATTGCGGGCGAAGTGTGAGAATGGTCGGGGTAGAGAGATTCGAACTCCCGACATCCTGGTCCCAAACCAGGCGCGCTACCAGACTGCGCTATACCCCGAATGCTGTGTTGGCTCCCCGAGCTGGACTTGAACCAGCGACCAATAGATTAACAGTCTACTGCTCTACCGACTGAGCTATCGGGGAACATCTCAACAGCGGGACGAATATTACGGATTTACCCGGATGTCGTCAACACCTTTGTTTCAAAAAATCATAGAAAACAAAAAGATAGAGGAAACATCAGGGCTGCGCGGCAGCCCTGATGCGTATCCTCAGACGAGGGCTTATTTGCCCTGTTTGAAGATATTCTCGTAGACATAGTTGGTCGCTTCAACGAAACCGTCGATGCTACCGCAGTCGAAGCGGGTACCGCGGAACTTATACGCCAGTACACAGCCTTCCTGAGCCTGCTTCAGCAGGGCATCAGTGATCTGAACCTCACCGTTTTTGCCCGGAGGTGTATCTTCGATCTTGTCGAAGATGTCCGGTGTCAGAATGTAGCGGCCAATAATCGCCAGATTGCTTGGTGCATCTTCTTTGGCTGGCTTCTCAACCATATCGGTTACGCGGAAGAGGCCGTCTTTCATCTCTTCGCCAGCAATCACGCCGTACTTATGCACTTCGTCTTCAGGCACTTCCTGTACTGCAACAATAGAGCAGCGGAACTGAGAGAAGACTTTAACCATCTGAGCCAGTACGCCTTCACCGTCGTCACCAGCAACACATAGGTCATCGGCCAGAACAACGGCAAATGGCTCGTCACCCATCAGGTATTTGCCGGACAGAATCGCGTGGCCCAGACCTTTCATATGGTTCTGGCGTTTGAAGGCAAATTCGTTTTCATCGATGAGGGTGCGGATAGAGGTCAGCAGGCTTTCCTTACCAGAACCTTCGATTTCTTTTTCGAGCTCGTAGGAGATATCGAAATGGTCAGCAATGGCACGTTTACCACGGCCTGTGATGAAACCTATGCGATCAATACCAGCCTCAGTTGCTTCTTCTACGCCATACTGTACGAGCGGCTTGTTAACGATCGGGAGCATCTCTTTGGGCATTGCTTTGGTTGCTGGGAGGAAGCGGGTTCCGTATCCGGCTACGGGGAATAGGCATTTGCGAATCATTGACGTCTTTCCTTGTTCAGACATGTAGTTTGTAACCTCTGATTAGGGGGCAGATTATGGCAGATTTGTTACCGTTTTGCGTCACCCTGCAGTATCGCCCTGATTTTTTATCGAGCACGGAAACGCTCGTCCTGAATCAGAATGGTGCAAGTATGATGCCGACGGTATGGAACGTGCTTGTTATCAAGGAGGAGTTAGTCTGAACCTTTGAGGCAATCCGCATGAGGGCTCAGTGGGAACAGCTGGACTTCAACTATTGATTGGAAGGTAAGTGGAAGCCGTGAGAGGATGAAGCTACGCCCCAAAATGAATCACCGGAGGTAATGAATGCACATTGATGCACCGTTTGAACTGGTTCTGTTCGGTGGGTTGGGAGATCTGGCCTTACGAAAGCTGATGCCCGCTTTGTTTTTACTGGACAGAGATGGTCGTCTTCCGGACGGGGCTATTTATGCCGTGACCCGCCGTGAGATGGACAGAAACGAGTTCGTGGGTAAGATCGAAAGCTCGGTTAAGTCGCATGTGCCCTCTAATTATCTCGAAAGAGAGCCTCTCGATCGCTTTCTCAACAAAGTACACTGCCTGACTCATGACGTGAACGATCACCAGGGATACAAGAATCTGAGTAAGACCCTGTCTTCCGATGACATCAACCGGTTGTATTACATGGCGACCGGTTCTGATCTTTACACGCCAGTATGTAAGGGACTGCATGACGCTGGCCTGATACAGAGTCAGAGCAAGATCGTTCTGGAGAAACCGATCGGTCACGACCTTGATACTGCGCAGGCGATCAATGACACCGTAGCTGAGTACTTCAAAGAAAAGCAGATCTACCGTATCGACCACTACCTCGGAAAAGAAACGGTCCAGAACCTGATGGTGCTGAGATTTGCGAATTCGCTGTTTGAGTCGCAGTGGAACCAGAATTACATCGACCATATCCAGATTACGATTTCTGAGCAACTTGGTGTTGAGCAGCGCGCGGGCTTCTACGAGCATGTCGGGGCAATGCGGGATATGTTTCAGAATCACTTGCTGCAACTGTTATGTATCACCGCAATGGAGCCGCCGGCCAAGCTTGAGCCAGACGCCGTCCGTGACGAGAAAGTAAAAGTACTGAAGGCGCTCAAGCCGATTACAGGTACCGCGATTAATGAGAATGTGGTGAGAGGTCAGTACGATTCTGGTGTCGCGGAGGGGAAACCCGTTCCACGCTACCGTGATGAACCCGGTGTGCATCACAAGTCTCTGACTGAAACCTTTATTTCAGCGAAGGTAGAGATCGACAACTGGCGCTGGGCCGGGGTGCCTTTTTATCTTCGTACCGGTAAGCGCCTGGCTGAGCGTGCCTGCGAGATCGTAGTGCAGTTTAAAGAAATTCCACACTCGATTTTTCCGCTGCAGCATAAAAATACCATGGCCAATAAACTGATATTCAGACTTCAGCCGGATGAGGGGGTGCGGCTGATGTTGTGTGAAAAGCGTGTTGGCCCAGGTATGAATGTTCGCCCGATGAATCTCAGCCTGAATCCATCGAATCAGCGACAGACCCGCGTCCCGGAGGCTTATGAACGACTCCTTTTTGATGCGCTTAGCGGAAACGCTACCTTGTTTTTACGGGATGATGAATTGCTGGAAGCCTGGCGCTGGGTGGACCCGATTATTAAACACTGGGAAGAGCAGGAGCAACGTCCAGAACCTTATACCGCAGGTAGCTGGGGCCCAGCGGCCGCTACTCTGTTACTCGCACGCGATGGTCGCTTGTGGGATGAGAACAGTTGAGTTCGTCGATAATAATAATGGAGATACGATAAATGACAGACAACAGATTTAAATCAGCAGATGCACTGGCTCGCCAGCTGGCTGATGACCTCGCAGGAAAAATGCGTGAAGCGATTGAGGCGCGTGGTCGCGTGTGTATTGCAGTAAGCGGTGGGTCAACGCCGGTACGTTTTCTTGAAGAACTTTCAAAGCGAAAGCTGGACTGGAGTAAAGTACGTATCACTCTCGTTGATGAGCGCTGGGTACCTTTGGATGACGCGGCAAGTAACGCTGCGCTGGTGCGTCGCCACCTGCTGCAGAACGAAGCAGAACAAGCGTATTTTCTGCCATTAAAAAATGCTGCAACTAATCCTGTCGACGGTTTTATGGAGTGTGAAAACAGCCTTCACGAATTAATGGTCAGGCTCGATTTTGCCGTTCTCGGTATGGGCAATGATGGCCATACTGCGTCCTGGTTTCCAGGTTCTGCAGCGCTACCTAAGTGCCTTGATGAAGGAAATGCAGCCTGGTGTTGCCCAGTCACTGATGAACCCGTGGACCTGCCGCGCATGACGCTGACCTGGGGGCTTCTGTCTAATTGCCGTCATCTGTACCTTCATTTTGAGGGGGATGAAAAAAATCGTGTTTATGCCCAGGCTCAGAAAGAGGATGAGCGGCAGAACATCAGCGCGATGCCGATCCGTACCGTGCTGTACCAGTCTCAGGTTCCATTAAGTATTTTCCGGAGCGAGTAATGACGCATCGCATTATTGAAGACGTTACAGAAAAAATTCGTCAGCGAAGTCTCGATACGAGAGCCAGGTATCTGTCTCAGATGGAAGACGCTGCGCAGCAGGGGCCGGTGAGAACAGCTTTAAGCTGTACGAATCTGGCGCATGATTATGCTTCTGCCAGTGACGATGAAAAAATGATTCTGACGAGCAGCAGTCGCGGCGCTAACGTTGCCATCATTAATGCGTACAACGATGTGCTTTCGGCACACGCACCTTATCGCCACTATCCCGAAAAATTGAAAACTTATCTGGCAGAAAAGCATCACGTCGCGCAGGTTGCAGGCGGAGTTCCGGCAATGTGCGATGGTGTTACTCAAGGTCAGACCGGGATGGAAATGTCTTTGTTCAGCCGTGATGTGATCGCCATGAGCACTGCGGTTGCACTGTCACATCAAGTATTTGATGGCAGTCTGATGCTGGGCATCTGTGACAAAATTGTTCCGGGGCTGTTGATGGCGGCACTGCGTTTTGGCCATTTACCCGCGGTATTTGTTCCGTCTGGCCCGATGCACAGTGGTATCAGCAATTCGGATAAAGCCAAGACCCGCCAGGCATACGCCCGGGGGGATGTTGGCGAGGCCGAGCTACTCAAAAGCGAAATGGGGTCCTACCACAGCGAAGGCACCTGTACCTTTTACGGTACCGCGAATTCCAACCAGATGCTGATGGAGATCATGGGGTTGCAGTTACCCGGATCGTCTTTTGTCAGCCCGAACGGCCCATTAAGAGATGCCCTGACCCGGGCCGCAGCGCATCAGTTGGCTGAAATCACCGCCTTGGAACCCGGCTATATGCCGATCGCCAGAATCGTTGATGAGAAAGTCATGGTGAATGCCATGGTGGGTCTGCTGGCGACCGGTGGTTCTACGAATCACAGCATCCATCTCGTCGCCATTGCCCGAATGGCCGGCATTGTTATCGACTGGCAGGACATGGCGGAGCTGTCCGATGTTGTGCCATTACTGACCCGTATGTACCCCAATGGCAGCGCCGACGTGAATGCGTTCGAGGTGGCGGGTGGTATGCCTTTCCTGATCAGAGAACTGCTCGATGCGGGGCTCCTACATGAAGACGTGAATACTATCCTGGGTGAAGGTTTACGCCAGTGGTGCAGAAAGCCTGTGCTTGATGCTTCCGGTGAACTTGCCTGGACGAACGTGGCCGCTGAGTCTGCAGACCTGTCTGTGTTGGCACCTGCGCACGCGCCGTTTCTGCGAGAGGGGGGCATGAAGCTAGTGAGTGGAAACCTTGGGCGCGCCGTCATGAAGGTTTCTGCAGTGCCTGATGACCGCTGGGTCATTGAAGCCCCGGCGCGTGTCTTTCTGGACCAGCAAGAGGTACTGGCGGCGTATCAGGCTGGCGAGCTGAATCAGGACGTGATTGTCGTGGTGAAGGGGCAGGGGCCAAGGGCGAACGGGATGCCAGAACTGCATCAACTGACCCCAGCATTGACCAACCTGCAGGAAGCAGGATATCGGGTCGCACTGGTGACTGATGGCCGCCTTTCCGGGGCATCAGGAAAAGTGCCGGCAGCGATACACCTCAGCCCTGAGGCTTTGGTTGATGGCCCACTTCACTATATTGAAGACGGTGACATCATTCTCCTGGATGGACATGCCGGCACGCTCGAGGTTGCGACAGAAGGATTTGAAAATCGCCTGAAAGAAACAAGAGAGGCGCTTGATGTGAGTGCTTCGTCGCACGGTGTCGGGCGCGAACTATTTGCCGGATTCAGAACGTTGGCAGGGCCAGCGGATGAAGGTGCAATCAGTCTTGGAGGCGTGTGATTATGGAGGGTGATAAGTATGTGGGATGAGTGGCTTACAAAATCAAAGCCTGTAATGCCGGTGATTGTCATTGATGATATTGATACCGCTGTACCTATGGCACAGGCGCTTGTTGCCGGCGGTGTGAAATTGCTTGAAGTAACCTTGCGGACGCCGGCAGCTCTGGCCGCTATCAGTGAAATCAGCCGTAACGTGCCAGAGGCGATTATCGGTGTCGGCACCGTTACGTCGCCAGATCAGTTACACGCTGCACTGAATCGGGGCGCGCAATTCGCTGTGAGTCCGGGGTTTACGCCGAATTTGCTGGCCGCTGCATCGGAATGGGGGGGGCCTTTCCTACCCGGTGTGGCGACCCCGAGTGAAGTTATGCAGGCACGCGAAGCCGGCTTCACAAAAATGAAATTCTTTCCTGCGGTTCCAAGTGGCGGTCGCTCTATGCTGAAAGCCATAGGAGCCCCCATGCCTGAGGTCAGCTTCTGTCCTACAGGTGGAATCAGCGCTGAGACGTACCACGACTTCCTTGCACTGGATAACGTGTTTGCCGTGGGAGGTAGCTGGTTAACCCCTCCTGATCTGATGTCGGCACGGAACTGGCAAGCGATAAAAGACCTGGCTTCAGATATTTAAGGGAAACGCATGACTCAGGCGGCACTGGATCAATTTACCCAACGTGTTACAGAGATATATGGTGACGCGCAGAACAACCAACAGATCGCACGGGAAATTCTGACTATTTGTCAGTGTTTTGCAGATAAAACATCCCGCAGCGTGCTCGAAGTACCTACCGCGACCGGGCATAAACGTTGGTCAGAAGAAGACGTCATTCTCATTACCTATGGTAATAGCGTTCAGACCGCCGATGAAATGCCGTTGAAAACGCTCTCCGATTTTCTTAAAGAGCGACTCGCCGACGTTATAAATTCGGTCCATATTCTGCCGTTTTTTCCGTACAGCTCTGACGATGGTTTTTCTGTTATTGATTATCGTCAGGTACATCCAGATTGGGGAACATGGGAGGACGTTGCCTCGATCGCTGATAATTTTGATCTGATGATTGATCTGGTGATCAATCATTGCTCGCGCGAAAACCTGTGGTTTATTGATTACATCGGTAACCGGGAACCCTACACAGATTATTTTATTGAAGTTGACCCGGCCACGGATGTCTCACTGGTAACTCGGCCCCGCAACACATCATTGTTGACGCCCGTGCACACGCACCGTGGGATTCGTCATGTCTGGGCGACATTCTCTGAAGATCAGATTGACCTTAATTTTGCAAACCCCGAGGTCCTTTTCGAGTTTGTTAAAATCTACCTGTTTTATATCGAGCAGGGCGCGCGCTTTATCCGCCTCGATGCCGTGGCATTTTTATGGAAGCAGTTAGGCACGACCTGTCTGCACCTCAGTCAAACGCACGCTGCGGTAAAATTACTACGTGATATCGTGAATTTCGTTGCACCGGAAGTCGTCGTTATTACAGAAACCAACGTGCCGGTAAAAGAAAATCTGAGCTACTTCGGTAATTCAGACGAAGCTCATATGGTCTACCAGTTTGGATTACCGCCACTGGTGCTGCACGCATTAAACCGCGGTAATGCCTCCTTTCTGAGTGACTGGGCTGATGCGATTCCACCTCTCCCTGAGGGCTGTAGTTACCTGAATTTTACAGCGTCTCATGATGGTATTGGTGTCCGTCCTGTCGAAGGCTTGCTACCTGAGCGGGAAGTTCAGGATCTGATCGACTCTATGCACCGCTTCGGCGGATTCGTAAGCATGAAGGCCAATAGCGACGGCTCCGAAAGCCCATATGAAATAAATATCACCTTGTTCGATGCCTGCATGGGAACCCGTCGTGGCCCGGATCATCATCAAGTACAGCGATTCCTGTGTTCTCAGGCAATAATGCTGGCCATGCAGGGGATTCCCGCGGTCTATATTCACAGTCTGACGGCATCGCCAAATGATCTGGAGCATGTTGAACAGACGGGTAGAACACGCTCGATTAATCGCCGCATCTGGGAAGAAAATGAGCTGGAATATCTGCTCTCAAATCCAGTGACGCCTCAGGCCGAAGTCTTTACCGAGCTGACCCGGATGCTGAGAATTCGCCGGGCCCAGCCAGCCTTCAGCCCGGATGCCCGCCAGGACGTGGTCAAAATTAATACCGACCTCTTTATTCTCAAGCGCACCAGCGAAGATAACAGTCAGCGTATATTCGCAATTTCCAACGTGACCGAGCGTATTCTGAAACTACCTCTGGCTACGCTGGGTTTTCTTGAAAATGGCTTGTCTGATTTGCTTGCTCATGAAAGGCGGATAGTCGAAGACGAGCTCGTGTTATACCCGTATCAGACGGTGTGGCTATCAAATACCTGATAAAAAGCCCCGAATTTCGGGGCTTTTTATTGCGCTCGTGATATCAACTGAATCAGATATCGCCAAACTCACTGTTGTCTGCTTCAACTGCTTCATAGAGGCGGTCGAGAATATCAGGCACAGCGGAAATCACGCGGTTCCAGCTAGGAATAAATGGTGTCTCCATTGGGTTCGCCAAAAAGTGCTCACCGGCATTCATGATATTTTCAGCAAACAGCTCGACGGCTTTTTCTTCTGAGTGACGATCCAGTTCGAGGCCGTTCATTCGTGCATCATTGTGATAGGTTTCAATGAAGTCGAGTGCAACACGGAAATAGGTCGCTTTAATTGTACGGAAGGTTTCGGTTGTGAAAACTTCGCCCTGGGTTGCCAGCTTACGGAAGATAGCTTTACAGATGTCTGTGCTCATCTTCGATAGACCTGCGCTTGCATCCGCTTCTGACAGAGGCTGGTGTTTATGGTCGTAAACATCTGCAATATCGACCTGGCAGATACGATTGGTTGCATAGTTACGTTTCATTTCTGACAGAACACCGATCTCGAGACCCCAGTCGCTCGGTATGCGAATATCATTGAGCGCATCTGCGCGCATAGAAAATTCACCGGAAAGTGGGTAGCGGAAGCTGTCCAGGTACTCAAGAAAATCGAGTGAGCCATAGACTTTCTTGAGAGCGCGAAGCAGGGGCGTTACCAGCAACCGGCTGACTCGACCATTCATTTTTTGCTCAGCAATGCGTGTGTAGTAACCCTTACCAAAGACGTAATTAAAACCAGGGTGAGCAACTGGATAAATCAGGCGTGCCAGCAAGCTACGGTCGTAGGTAACAATATCGCAGTCATGAAGCGCAACAGACTCTGCGCGGCCACTGGCAAGAACGTAGCCATAGCAGTACCAGACGTTGCGACCTTTACCCATTTCGGTGGGGGAGAGGCCTTTCTCTGCCAGCATTTCATCCAGCTTGCGTAGACGTGGGCCATCGTTCCAGAGGATGCGGTGGTGCTGTGGTAACTTGGAGAAGAATTTCTGAGCAAATTCATATTGAGATTGATCTGCGCGGTCGAGGCCAATCACGATCTCATTCAGGTAAGGCACCTGGGCGACTTCATCGATAATGTTGGATAGCGCAGGGCCCTCAAGTTCCGAGAACAGGGATGGCAGAACCAGCGACATAGGCCGCAGGCGTGAGAAGCTCATCAGTTCGCGTTCAAGGTCTTCCACCGGACGGTCGGTCAGGTTATGTAGCGTGGTTACAATGCCGTTCTGATAAAAATCAGCCACCGCAATTCTCCTTAAGCAGTTTTTCTAACAATGGTAGTAAGGTGTTATTCCAGCCCTTAGGGCCCTTAAATTCAGCGGTCTGAGCTTCAGGGTTATTCAGCTCAAGAGTATCGGATTCGCCCGGTATCACAACCGGGTAGTCCGAGGCTTCGAGCATGGCACGGTCATTCTCCCCATCGCCGAGTGAAATCACCAAAGGAGCTTCGTTGAGCCCCCAGTGTTGACGATAGAAGTCTTTAAAAAAAGTAACGGCAGACGCTTTATCAGCATCGCCCATCACATGATAGAAACGGCCGCCTTTGAGTAGCCTCAGGCCGTGTGCCAGCAATGCTTCGCGGAATACAGTAATTTCGGATTTTTCGCCGCGCCAGAGCAGAGGTTCGGTGGCTGCTCGCTGGCGTGCGTGGTGCGCGTCATCGATCGACAACCCTGTAATGGCTGCGACTTCGGTGTCCGTCATATCGTTGAAACCACGGAAATTAAATCCGTCTTTGCGCAACTGATTGAGCACTTTCAGTATATCTGCGTAACCTGCGCCGGGGAGTTCACAATGCCATTTGTCATCGCTGTCTACGTAGTAGATAGCGCCACCGTTCTCGCACACATAGGGAGATGTATTAGCCAGCTGACGCCGTAACTGAATTACTTCTGGCTGCGTTTTACTGGTATTGAATATCAGCGGAATATGGTGCTGTTGAAGAAAATTCAGAGCTTCACGTGCGGCTGATGTGCTGTAGTCGTGGTGGTCGAGGAGAGTCCCATCCAGATCAGTCAGGACAATAACAGGTAATGTAGGAATTGAACTCATTAGGTTGGGCTTCCCGGTTGGACGTCGGCAACTTTGTGCGCGTCGTTAATCACGAGTACCAGATTGGCAATATCCGGCAGTCGGGTCAACGCCTGTTGGGTCAGTCGCTCATAATGTTGTATGAAGCGCCTGATGCCAGCGTCATCAAGACTGCGGTCAGTTCCGCCTTTCGCCATTTTTTTATTGCCGACTTCCTGTTCAGTGCGCCACCGTTGGACAGCACTCATGTCAGGGACTTTGAGCATCAGCAAGTAATCAATCATGCTGAACCAGGTCTTATAATCACCAGCGAGTTGCTGGTTTACCCAGCCGCGCCAGGTGCCATCCGGATCTTCATTTGCTTCAAGATCATTAATGGGAGCAGTGAGCAGTGCATCATCAACCGACTGACAACCCACGCACCAGCCTTCGAACAGAATGGCATCAACAGGGCCTTTGACGGTGTGCCATTCTGACTCGGGCAGGCGGTCATCACTGGCTTTGTCGAACGCTGGTATCTGGCAGTGTGCTCCCGCATCCAGTGAGCGTAAGGTTTCAAACAAGCTTATGCCGCGCTCGACTTCATGGGTGCCCGGAACGCCACGCGTCTGCAGAAGTGGGTGAATCGTCTTGCTAAGATTCTTACGGTCGGCGTGACTGAGATACAGATCATCAATGGATACCACCACCACATTCCAGCCGAAAGCCTGCTTATAGATGTCTTTCAATGCGAGAGACAGGGTGCTTTTTCCTGATCCCTGGCCGCCATGAACTCCGATAACAGGTGGGACGTCAGAGGACTTGATTGTCTCTGCAAGATACGCCGCCAGTGGTGCCCAGACATCCTCCCACTGAGCGTGCCAGCCGGAAGGAATTCGTGCATCACGCGGCGGATACTGCTGTATTGTCCGCAGCGTTTCGCCATCGGGTTGCAGTGAAGCGGGCCATCCGGGCATAGCGAGACTCCGAGGTTATTTTTTTCATTGTCTGAATTGTTTGCACGCACTATGCCACTTACGAGGGCGCTGAGATACACTGGCGCAATCAGGCGTCGTACGCGGCTTCCGGAGCAAAGCGGGATGACGGTGTTTGGTTTCTGTGCATTGTTTTGGTGCATTCGTTAGGTTTGATTTTAGGGTGCACAGTTTTGGGGCGTAGTTATGAGTAGAGTGGCATATCAGGGGACAGCAGGGGCTTATTCGCACCTTGCCTGCACTAAGGTCTTTCCGGATTGGGAGCACCTCGCCTGCGACGATTTTATCGGTGCTCTTGATCTCGTAAGTAATGGATTTGCCGACCGGGCAATGATTCCGTTAGAAAATTCCACTGCGGGCCGTGTAGAAGAGATATACCGCCTGATTCCGAGAACTCAGCTGTTCGTGATTGCGGAGCATTTCGAACCAGTAAACCATTGTTTGCTGGCACTTCCTGGATCATCACTTGAACAACTCAAGCGCGTTCGCTCACATCCGCAGGCATTGGCTCAGTGTCATCAGCGAATGATTAATCTGGGGCTGAAGCAAGAGGCAGCAGTGGATACTGCCATGTCTGCGAAAGGTCTGGCTGAACAAGGCGATCTCAGTGTTGGTGCTATTGCGTCTTCTCTCGCAGCGGAACTTTATGGGTTGCACATCCTGCATGAAAATTTTCAGGACGTTATGGGGAATACCACACGCTTTCTTGTGTTTTCCAGGGAAGCCGAGCACCAGCACTACGATGCAGAAAAGAGATATATGACAAGTTTACTCTTTTCCGTGCGCAATATTCCTGCTGCTTTGTACAAGGCACTGGGCGGCTTTGCGACCAATGGCGTGAATATGGTGAAGTTGGAGAGTTATATGGATGGTGGCACGATGGAGGCCAGCCATTTCCACCTGGATATCTACGGGCATCCGGATCAGCTGCCTGTAGCGAATGCTCTTGAAGAGTTACGCTATTTTGCCCGGGATGTTCGCGTGCTGGGCAGTTACCCTATGCATACGTATCGCAAATCGGCAGCGTTTGTATAAGTTTATTCCGTTTCAGGTAGCCAGATACTGAACAGGTTACTGAGCGTACTCTTACGAATCGGTTTAGTGACCAGATCATCCATGCCCGCCTGACGGGCCATCTGTTCGAACTCACCGCCAAGGTGTGCCGTCAGGGCAATAATTGGGGTGCGGCGGTTAATATTGTTTGCATCGCTGTCCTGCAGACGACGGATTTCGCGGCAGGCGTCATAACCGTCCATGACCGGCATTTCGCAATCCATCAGAATAAGATCCGCTTGCTCAGGACGTTTACCGTAAGCCGCAAGAATCTGGGCTCCGTTAGAGAACACCTCACATTCCATATTCAGATGGCGGAGCATTCCCGAGATTACTTTCTGATTGACGATATTATCTTCTGCCACCCAGATCGTGCCTCTGCGATACCCGGTGACAGCCTCTGTTGACTCTGTCTGGACCTGAATCAGGTTAGATATCTGATGCAGAAGAACATGAGAACGAAGAGGACGCTCGCTCTGGCGTTCAACACCAATACGTGGCCAGTAGTCGTCAACAACACAAATGAGGTTTTCAGGGATGGTTTTATCGGCTGGCAGTGCATCGACGATCATGCAGTCCAGAGGTGTGTGGAAACGACTGGTGACTTCCTCCAGACCAAGGCGGGCAGTGATCATTTTGACGAAGCGTCGCTCGACAGGGTTCGATAATTCGATAAAACATGTGCGGCCAGACAGATCTGGTATTGCTTGAGGTGACCCAGGAGCAACATCGGGCAGTCTGACAGTGAATGCAGAGCCAGCACCCGGGGAGCTGCTCACTGAGATCTCTCCCCCGAGTAAATGAGTCAGTTTCTGGCTGATGGTCAGCCCAAGACCTGTACCGCCATAATATTTGCTCGTGGTTGGTGTCGCTTGTGTGAAGCTGTGAAACAGGCGGCCCCGTTGCTCCTCTGAAATACCAATGCCGGTATCAATGACATGGATCTGAAGTTCGGGCTCCCGCCACTCCAGTCGGACTTCAACCTGTCCCTGATCGGTAAATTTAACGGCATTATTGATCAGGTTATTGAGCACTTGCCTGAGTCGCATCTCATCCGTACTGATTGTTGTGTACAGCGGTGTGCCTAAATCAGCGGTTAAGGTCAGTCGTTTATCCAGTGCCTTCTGGCTGTGTAGCATCAGACACTCATTGATTAAGGGGGCCAGCTCAACCTGTCGACGCTCAATGATCATTTTTCCGGATTCAATTTTAGAGAGATCCAACACATCATTGAGAAGCGAAAGAAGATTCTCACCTGAGCTGGCGATGGTACTGATATAGCGTTTTTGTTGGTTGTCGAGACGTGTGTGCTGCAGTAATTCAACCATGCCAAGCACGCCATTCAGCGGTGTCCGGATTTCGTGGCTCATCATGGCCAGAAACGCAGACTTGGCATTCGCTTCCGCATCTTTTTCTGCCAGAGAAGCCTCTGATTGACGCAGTTTTTCTTCACTTTGAAGTGAGCGTTTTCGTGCAGCAATAATGTCTTTGCGTGCACGAATCTGTTCAAGCCGCTGCTCATACAGGCGCAGAACAATCGCCAGGCTATGAATAGCAATCAGGCTTACGCCACCGATGTGTGCGGCATATGCAATGATGTCATTGGTAGGAATAATGCTCTGACGGGCCAGGCTGTGAACAACAATAGCGATTGCGAGCGAATATACTCCCAGGGTATAGACGGCTCTGGATGCCGACGACAGTGGTTGCGACAGGCTCGCAGAAATAATCAGGAATACAGGCGTCAAAAGGGTGACAACCCTCATAATGATTGCCGTGGTGTGGACATCAGTAAACAGGGCAAAAACAGCCCCAGCGCCCGTGAGTAACACAGCGATTTTGTACACCAGCGTCAGCGCGCGTCGGTTAGGGCCAGCAACTTTCAGAAAACTCATGCTGAACAATATGATTAACAGCATGGCAAAGCAGGACGTCAGGAAACTCGACTGCTCCTCGAAACCTGCCCAGTCTGGCCACAAGTATCGGTAACCCAGTCCCGTATGTGCCCAGAAGAACAGTAGATACGTCGACACGAAGCCACAGAACAGGATCATGTAGCGTTCACGGATAACCAGATAAACCGCCAGGTTGTAAAGCAGCAGTGCGAACAGAAACCCGGTATAGAGCCCGAAATAGAGTTGTTTCTGCTGCTGGGCGTCGCGTAAGCCTGCATCTTTGAAGAGACGTAACGGGAAATTCAGCAGTACATTGTTTTCAACCCGGAGGTACAGTACATATTCGCCCGGCTGATCAAAGGGCAATTCAAAACTGAAAGACAGTTTTGCTCGCTGGGGTGCGTCTGAGTGAACCGGGTTGCCGTCTTCGGAGGAGGCGATAAGGGTTTTACCGCGGAACAGCCGCATATCAATACGTTCTATTCTCGGGTAATCCACGTCGGCGAACCAGCGCTCTCCGGTCTTGCTCACTTTGAGCGGCAGGCGATACCAGTGAGGTGGGCTTGAAACACCGGGGTTGGGCACCATCGCTCTGACCTGAGTCCAAGGCAATGAGTGTGAATGTATATCGTCCGGGCTAATCTGCTCTGATTCAGACCACTCCTGAAGAGAAGTACCCAGTAGACGTCCTTCCAGATCGTCCGTCAGCGAAAGGGCGTGGGCGGCACATGGAGTCAGAATGAAAAGAAGCAGAAGTATCCTTACCGCCACAATGAGTCTCTCGCAAATGGTCTGAGTTTAAAGTTTAGTTCCGGTGCTGTCATTGTCACTGATTGCTTTGGCCTCAACGACTGCTGTTTCTGCGCCGGAAATTCGCAGGTGAGTCTCCGGTCCAGCGGGAGAATGCTCGTGTGAAGGCACTTGTCTCCGAGAATCCTGACGCAACGGCGATATCTGCAATGCTTAACTCTGAACCTGTCAGTAAACGCTTGGCTTCCATTAAACGGACATTGTCTTTAATGGTCTGATACGTTGTTCCTTCCTGGCGAAGGCGGCGCCTCAGGGTTGCGCCAGACACAGAAAGAGTGTCGGCCATGCCGGTAAGGTCGGGCATCTGATCGCTGGCCAGGCTCATCAGTGCGTGTCGAACTTTCGCACTGGTGCTCTCGTGTGGATTAGGCCGGGCAAGAATATCAGCCGGTGAGTGTCCGAGGAATTCCTCCAGGCTTGTCGCTGATTGCACAACTGGAGCATGAATCGCCTGCAGGGGAATGGTCAGTGACAAACTATCGCAATTGAAGGTGACCGGCGTTGCGAACAAATCATCGTATAAACTAACGTGACCTGGCGGTGCATAAGGACATTCTACTTTCAATAAAGGAATGCCGCGGCCGATCAGCCAGCTACAGAAGCGGTGCCAGATGACCAGTAAAGACTCACTGAGAAAGTGATCGGGGTCGTAATCTGATTCATGGGTTATAAGGAGCCTGGCCCTGTGTTCACCTTTTTCCACGGTAATCTGTGGGGAGTGAGGTTGCAGCCTGTAAAACGAACTTGCTCTGCGAATCGCGTGTTCGAGTGTGGCACAGGTAATAATCGAACGGCCCATCATGGCAAACGTCCGGAATACAACGGGCTGAGGGTTCAGCCCCATGGCTTCATCGTTGGTCTGTCGCCAGATGGTGAGCATCAGTCGGGCGTATGATTCTGGTGCAAGAGAACCATCGGTGTTAAAAGAATCGGGCCCGATACCGGCTTCGTTCAGAATTAAGTCGCGGTCAAAGCCGTGGCGTTCTACACCTTTCAAAGGTGCATCTATGAATGCGGGTGGTATCGAAAAAGAGGCCATAACAGCAAGCAGGATCAGGAAGTCTGCTGCGTATGATAGCAGGTCACCGTTTAAACAGGGATGTGCGGTTGCGGCCGCTTTCCTTTGCGTGGTAAAGCGCTTTGTCCGCGTTGCTTAACCACTCACTGGCGCTGGGCGTATCGGCAAGGCGTTCTGCAACCCCGATGCTGGCGCTGATCGTATGCTGCGAGTTTTTTCCCAGGCTAAAAACTGAGCGACGTAATTTTTCGGCGATCTGCATGGCTTCCTCGGCCTCTTTTTCAGCAAGAATGACCGAGAATATTTCGCCACCGAATCGAGCTGCGTGCTGTTCATCGCCCAGAGTTTTTAAGCCTGCGCCGATCCGCCGTAGAATCTCATCACACTGTTGGTGACTGAGAGCATGGTTCAGGTCGCGGAAATGATCCATGTCGAGTAATAGGAGGCAGCCCTGTTTCTGACTGGCGTAATAACTTTCCAGAACAGTCAACCAGGCAGATTTGTTCATCAGACCCGTTAGTGAATCGCGGACCTGAATTTCGCTAAGGGTCTGGTTTGCCCGGGAAATATCGAGCTTACCAACGGCCGTATCTGTAACGTCGTAAATAATTACGCATAGATGATCAGCTTGGCGGGTAACGGACTCCAGTGGGATGATACTGGTGTTCTGATACATAAACTTGCTGCGGCCAGTAATCGGGCGCGAATTCCTGAAGTGGAAAAGATACGGGCGCTGCTCCCAGATGGTGAAGGTCCGGGTTTTGAGTTGGAATACTGGTTCTGCTTTCTGTTTAAACCAGGCTTCATCAAGGTCTGGAAAAAGCGAAAACAGGTTCTTGCCTTTCGCCAGCTGCGGGCTGACGCCACTGTGCCCCTCCATAAAGGCATTCCAAAGCTGAACCTCGTAATTGCGATCAAGCACGACAAGGCCGACGTCGATATTCTGAAGAATATCCATCAACCAGTGGATGTCTTTAATCGTGTCTGCCTCGCTCTTGTCGCTCATCTGTCTGGTGTCTCTCTCGGTCGGGTGCCGGTGTTAATCAAGAAGGTAATCAATCTTCTTATTCAGTGCTCGTACAGACTCCTCGGTGAATAGCAAGAGGAGCTCACACTCTATATTTACGTGCTCAATCGTATAATGGATTTCTATCGCCAGCGCTTTATCCCAGCCATTATTGCCATAGGCCACCAGATCAGCCATATCGCAGTGTTGACCGAGTACCACCGGATGCCCCTGATTAAATACGATCTCAAGCTGATCACCGATGCCATGAATACAGGCGCCGATTAACACAGAGGCGGTATCCATCAGCAGCTCTAGTTCGGCGGCCTGTGTCAGTGGGCCCGAGTACTTCATCAGAGAGGCCAGACTGGCAAACGAGGCGTCGTTGAACATCAGCATAGCTTCACCAGAGATGCCTGCGCCGATAAAACCCTGGCATACGGCTGAGACACTGTTGTCGCTGGTGGCGCCTTGCAGAGCCATATTCAGGTCACTGTTCTCAATGACGCTGATTTTTGGGATAGGAAGCACGACGTATGCATTCAGCAAGCGAGCCAGGCGATCAGCCGCCTGACCCATAGCTACGTTGGTAAGTTCCTGATAACAGTCGCGCTGGTCTTCATTAATAATCGCTGCTGCTGACATTTCAGGCTCCCGTCATAATGCCGTATTCGGTCAGCACGGAGCGCGCTTTGTCGGCATCAATCGGTTTTTTGATAAACGCCATCGCTCCCAGCTTTTTGACTCTCTCCTGGGCATCGGGCTGGATATCGCCAGAGACAACAATAACCATGGCTGGAAGGTCGTCCCGACGGATAGTTTCGAGTACACCATAGCCGTCCATGTTCGGCATAGTCAGATCGAGAAAAACGACATCACCTTTGCCTTCACGGATCGCATCGACGCCCTCGACCCCATCACCAGCAAAGTGCACCTCCACCTGCCACTCTTCAGGCAGTGCTCGCGCCATCTGTTTGCGGGCAAAACTCGAGTCGTCACAAATCAGTACATTAAGGCTCATTCCGGTTCTTCAGTTCCTGTAAGTCTGGTGAGAGGCTGCTAGTCACATAGAACGACGTCGCTGAATACATCGCCCATGCTTTAAGTAATAGTTGCTTTCAGTGACTCCAGCAAGGAAGAACCCTGTAAAGATCAGCTGCGTTTGTCGTAAACCACAACCAGCTGGCGCGACAGCGCAAGAAGGGAGCCATCGGCACGGAAGATACGTGCGGTTGTGTGGGCGTAGCCACCGTGCGCTTCGGCGATGTCAACTTCGTAATAGAGCCAGTCATTCGCCTGTAAAGGCTCACCACTGGTAGAGGGCGCAGAAGGCGAATCGAGGAGTTCGAGGCTCCAGGTGATACTGGCACAGGGAGCGACCGACTTAAGCTTCTGAAGAGTGGCGGGCGGCCAGGAGTCGATCAATGCAACGAGATGGGCTTCGGTAAGAGGACCAGTACAGTCATTGAAGCGCATCCAACCATGGATGTGGTTGTCTTTGCTGTTGGAGAAGGGCAGTCCACCGCTGACATAGCTGAAGTCAATATGACGAACGAACTCCGGAGTCACGCCCTGGATATATCCCAGGCGGGTGCCACTGCCTGGTTCTCCCGGTGCGCCTTTGCCTGCATGGACATTTACATCAGATTCCCGAGCCTTGCCATAGCAGGCACTGACTACGGTGGCACAGTCCTCGTTCTGGATGACCTCTGCCTGTAGGTGTGAAACTGAGCGGCCGGCTCTGAGTTCCCGCGTAGCAATGTCATACGGTTGCTCAGTCGTCAGTGCTCCACAGAAATGAATACTCAGAGATCGAAGCGGCGCAGTTTGGGGGTAGTCCCGTTCAAGAGCAGCTAATGCTAGCGCTGCTGACATACCGCCAAAGGTGGTCTTTCCCTGACCCCAGGTGGCATCGACAGCAGGCATCTCGCCATTGAGAAGGGCTTGGTAGTAGTGATCGAAAGAGGTCATTACGAGTCCTGTTTTACTATAAAGATCACCTTTTTCTTTGTGTGGTGATCATATATGTCAATTTAATAGCTCGGATACAGCATTGCTCATCGATTGAGTGACAAGTACCTTAACCATTCTGGTTTTTAGGAGCCCTTCATTATGTCAGATCAGCTGACGCAGAGAGCTACCCGGTTTGTATCGGTTCTGCCGCATTGTCGCGTACTCAACATGACGGTGGAATACGCCGACGGTGAAAAAGTGATTCTCAAGTTACCGTACAGTGAGGCCATTATAGGCAACCCTGACAATGGCATCGTTGCGGGTGGCAGTCTCACGACCTTGATGGACACAGCATGCGGCACAGCCGCGTTTAACTGCTTTGAAGACGGGGAAGTCTGTCCAACACTGGATTTACGGATGGACTATCACCGCGCCGCTAAGCCCGGTGAAAACCTGATTGGCGAGGCCAGAGTAGTAAAGCGGGCGAACAGCCTGGTGTTCACACAGGGCGAAGTACGGCAGGAAAGTGACAACGTCGTTGTTGCTACATGCACCGCTAACTTTATGCGCATTGGTTTGCGCCTTGGTAGTAAGTAAGGGAGCGAAACAATGACTGAAGCCATGCGCAAAATTCTGCAGCAGTGCCGAGACAACGGTGATTTTGATGCTGTGATTAATGCTGTTCCGTATGCCGGGCTGCTGGGTATTAAGCTGCACGCGATGGATCTGCAACCAACATTTATTCTGCCCGCAAACAAAGACAATATCGGTAACCCGATGCTACCAGCCATTCATGGTGGAGTCATTGCGGGTTGCATGGAAACCTCAGCGGCACTGCACCTGCTGATGACCATGGAAAGTATTGCTCTGCCTAAAATCATCGACTTCTCGATTGATTATCTGCGTGCGGGGCGTCTGCAGGATACCTTCGTCAGCTGTCAGGTATGGAGACAGGGCAGTCGGGTTGCTAACGTGGCCATTAACGCCTGGCAAACCGATCCCGGTGAACCTATCGCTACGGCGCGAGCACATTTCTTGTTGGTTCAGGAGTGAGATTTTCCGACCGCTAAGAAAAATCGCACAGGGAAATGAGTGCGGTTATTCAGAGGTGCTTTAATTTCAGAGTGCGCCTTGTAAAGAAAGGGCGAATCACCATACACTGTCAGCGATTTATCTGTCGGGGTGCCTGACCGGTTATCAAAGATAACCACACAGGCTGAGATCGCGAATGCGGGTCCCGTTGAACCTGATCTGGTTAGTGCCAGCGTAGGGAACAGAGATGAACTGCCGGGACTCCCCGTGGTCTGCGTACGCCAATTCTTATGGTCACCTTCGCGTGATTCTGTGTGGTGTTCCCATCTATTCTCGTCGCTGCCTGCCTGATCCTTTTAAGGAAAAGAGCATGGCTGACAATACAAACAACGAATTTAACCTTACCTACGCTTATCCTGCGTCTGAAAAAATATACCTGAGCGGCAGTCGCGATGACATGCGTGTTGGTATGCGTCAGATTAATCTTTCGGATACGACTCAGGCGGACGGCAGCAAAACGCCGAATTCTCCACTTCGCGTTTACGATACGTCAGGCCCGTACACCGATCCTGCAATCACGGTCGATGTGACGAAAGGGCTGGCACCGGTGCGTGAGCAATGGATTGAAGATCGTGGCGATACTGAGTTCAGCGCCATCACCTCACGAGAATCAAACCGCATAGCGATCAAAGAAGGCCAGCTTTCTCTGCGCCAGAAAGTACGAAAGGCCAAAAGCGGAAAGAACGTCTCCCAGCTCTGGTACGCACGTCAGGGCATAGTTACCCCCGAAATGGAGTACGTTGCCATTCGCGAGAACATCGGCCTGTCACAGGAAGGTATGTCTGCTGAAGTCGCTAAGCAGCATCCCGGCAAGCGTTTCGGTGCGAAAATCCCAGACTATATTACGCCTGAGTTTGTTCGTGATGAGATTGCCTCGGGCCGAGCGGTATTACCCTCCAATATTAACCACCCTGAAAGTGAGCCGATGATTATCGGGCGTAACTTCCGTGTGAAAGTAAATGCCAATATTGGTAATTCTGCGGTGACATCCAGCATCAGTGAAGAGGTCGAAAAAATGGCCTGGGCTACCCGCTGGGGTGCTGACACGATTATGGATCTTTCTACCGGCGATAATATTCACGAGACACGTGAATGGATTCTACGTAATTCACCGGTTCCGGTCGGCACGGTTCCTTTGTATCAGGCGCTTGAAAAAGTCGGTGGGGTTGCAGAAGACCTCACATGGGAGATCTATCGCGATACATTGATTGAGCAGGCAGAGCAGGGCGTCGATTACTTCACTATTCATGCGGGAGTGCGCCTGGAATTTATTCCGATGGCGGCAAACCGTTTAACAGGGATCGTCAGTCGTGGCGGGTCGATTATGGCGAAATGGTGCCTCGCACATCATAAAGAGAGTTTTCTCTATACCCACTTTGAAGATATCTGCGAAATTATGAAAGCGTACGATATCTGCTTTTCATTGGGGGACGGTTTGCGGCCGGGTTCCATTGCGGATGCGAACGACGAAGCACAATTTGCGGAATTACGTACATTGGGCGAGCTGACAAAAATCGCCTGGAAACACGATGTACAAACCTTTATCGAGGGGCCGGGTCATGTGCCAATGCACCTGATTGAAGAAAATATGACAGAACAATTAGAGCACTGTCATGAGGCCCCTTTTTATACGTTAGGCCCACTGACTACAGATATTGCACCGGGGTATGACCACATCACTTCTGGTATAGGAGCAGCTCTGATTGGTTGGTATGGCTGTGCGATGTTGTGTTATGTCACACCGAAAGAGCACCTCGGTCTGCCAGATAAAGAAGATGTTAAGCAGGGTCTGATTACCTACAAAATTGCAGCTCATGCTGCGGACCTTGCGAAAGGGCATCCGGCGGCGCAGATGCATGATAATGCGATGTCTGCGGCGCGATTTGAATTCCGTTGGGAAGATCAGTTCAACCTGGCACTCGACCCCGATACAGCTCGACAGTATCACGACGAAACCATGCCAAAAGACGGCCATAAAGTAGCGCACTTCTGTTCCATGTGTGGACCTAAGTTCTGCTCCATGAAACTGTCTCATGATATTCGCAACCAGCGACAGGGCATGGAGGAAATGTCTGAGAAATTCCGTGCAAACGGATCGGAACTTTACGTCGATGCAGTCGAGCCCTGAGCCATGTCTTCAATAGCCGTGATCGGCGCTGGTTTGATGGGAAAGCTACTCGCATGGCGACTGAGCCGGAGCGGGATGCAGGTTACTGTCTACGAACGCGCCAGTGAAGAAACACCTGAATGTGCGGCATGGACTGCCGCTGCAATGGTTGCCCCTGTTGCTGAAAAACCGCTGTGTCATCCCGAGGTTTTTGATCTCGGTATGGAGTCTCTGACTCTATGGCCCGGGCTTCTGGAGGATTTATACAAAGACTCTGGTATCCGGGTGCCATACCGACGTCGCGGCACCCTGGTTGTTGCGCACCCGTCGGATCAGGCAGAAATGGATTTGTTTAAGCGTGATATGAGCGCCCCCGATATTCCGGGCGATTCTTATGCCGTTGCACTTGATAGTACTGGGCTTCGTCAGAAAGAGCCCGCGCTCTCGGGCGAATTTAAACAAGGCTTCTGGTTACCCGATGAAGCGCAGGTCGATAACCGTGTCTTACTCAGCACCTTACAGCTTGCTGCAGAAAAGCATGGTGCGGATTTCCATTTCGCCTGCGAAGTAAACGGAACGGACGGCCGCTATTCGCTTGACGTGCGCAGCACTGAATTATCCGATCCGGATTTCGATAAATTCGATAAAGAACTACAGCAGGCAGATCTCGTTATTGATTGTCGTGGAGCCGGAGCCCGAAGTGATGCTGAGCGGATTATTCGCGGAGTGCGTGGCGAAACACTTTGGGTTTCCAGTCCGGGCACCGAATTTCATCGTCCGGTGCGTTTGCTTCACCCCAGGTACCATTTGTATATGGTACCGCGTGGGAACGATTGCTATCAGCTTGGTGCAACAGAACTGGAGAGTGATGATTGCTCTCCGGTAAGTGTCCGTTCTGCAATGGAAATGCTGAGTGCGTTCTGGGTGCTTTCACCGGATTTTTCGGAAGCTCGGATTTTGTCTATGGAAACGAACCTCCGGCCTGCAACGCAGGACCACAGACCTTGCTTAAAACTGCAGAATAATTCTGGGGGGCAGAAAACACTCTTTGTTAATGGTCTGTTCAGGCACGGATTCTTACTGGCACCGGCCTTACTGAAAAAGATCGAGTCACTGTTAACTGCTGAAGGGCTGGAGAGTATGAAAATGAGAGTATCTGAACAGGGAGGTGTGGCGTGATTGAGATCATCGTCAACGGTAAATCCATGGCCTGGACCAGTGAAAAAAATGTATACACTCTGATCATCGACACGCTGAACTATCCGGCCGAAAGCAGTCGTTTTGTCGTAGCCCTGAATGGCGAGCTTCTGCCAGCAGAGCAGTGGCCTTCAACCAGAGTGAACAACGGCGACATCATTGATGTGCTGGGAGCAATTACCGGTGGCTGATTCAGACGTATTTACTATTGCAGGAGAAGAGATTTCAAGTCGCTTGTGGCTCGGGAGTTCAATGTACCCTTCACCCGATATAATGGTATCTGCCTTTGCCAGTGCGCAGCCGGGGTTTGTCACAATGTCGCTGCGCCGACAGACCGCGGGTGATGTTGCTAACAACGATTATCACGAGCGTGTGAATCAATGGTTGGGCGCCAGCCAGTCGCGTCTGTTGCCCAATACTGCCGGATGTCAGTCGGCAAAAGAAGCGATTCAGCTTGCCATTCTGGCACGCGAATTATTTAAAACTTCATGGATTAAGCTGGAAGTTATCGGCGATGAATACAGCCTGCAACCCAATGTATTCGAACTTGTCAGTGCCGCCCGGGAGTTGTCTTCGCAAGGATTTCACGTCTTGCCATATTGTACGGATGATCTGGTGGTGTGCGAGTCATTGTTGCATGCAGGGTGTCCAGCGATTATGCCCTGGGGGGCACCGATAGGGACAGGAAAAGGAATCATTAATCCTTATCAGTTGCGTACCCTTCGTGCTCGGCTGCCAGATACCACGATTATTATTGATGCCGGAATCGGTCGGCCATCTCAGGCGATGCAGGCGATGGAAATGGGCGCCGATGGCGTGTTGCTCAATACCGCGGTCGCAAAAGCAGCCAACCCGGTAACAATGGCGGGAGCCTTCGCTGCCGCTGTCGATGCCGGGCGGACTGCTTATCATGCGGGTTTTATGACAGAGCGCGATATGGCATCGCCGAGTACGCCAGTGGCGGGCATGCCGTTCTGGCACACCGCCATGCGGGGAGGGTAATCCCATGACTAGTGAAACTAAGCCTAGGTACTTAATGGCGATCTGCGCTTCTGACAGTCGTGGGGGAGCGGGTTTACAGGCTGCTCTGTCGCAAGCAGCTTTATCTGGGTGCGAATGCCGCAGTGTAGTTCTTGCAGTGACTGCACAGAGTCATCAGGGAGTGGAAGCCGTCAGTCATGTTTCAGCCTCTATGGTTGAAGCTCAGGTTCAGGCCGCGCTCAGAGACGGCCCGCCAGAAGCAGTCCTGATCGGCTGGCTGCCACCTGAACCAGAAGTGTTGGAATATCTGCGGACGTTCCTGAACGAGCTTCAGGCCAGCAGTCGGGTGCCGGTCATCTGGGACCCGGTGGTGTCAGCGACTCTTGGGGAGCTACCGGCGGCACACTCTGGCCTTACCGGTTTAATTCCGAACGTGTCTGTCATGACGCCATCACTTGACGAGGCTCGTTGGCTGTTAGGAGATCAGACATTGAGTGCCGCTGCGGCGGGCGCGGCTCTGCAGCATGCGGGTGCTCATACGGTGGTTATTACCGGTGGCGATGATGAGCAGCAGCAACACTCGGCCTGGGTTACAGACCTGATATTCAGCCGTTCTGATGAGAACTTTCCGGAGACGGCGGCAAAGCCCTCTTTTGCTCTTCATCAGCAGAGAGAAACAACCCAGGCGCACGGCACGGGAAGTCAGTTCTCGGCGGCCCTTGCGGTTCAGCTCACAAAAGGTACGCGCTTGTACGATGCGATTGTCATTGCCGCTGCTGCCGCACGTCAGGCACTGATTGCCAGCTCGGGAGTCCTTGGTATTGAGTTCGGAGGCACTGAGTCCGGAGGCACTGAGTCCGGAGGCACTGAGTCCGGAGGCATGGAGCCTGAGCGCTCTGTCTACAGAAACTGCATTGCCAGTCCACTGCCTCGTAGCGGAGATGAGTGGCCCTTGATTACCGATGTTGGGACGTATCCCCGTACTGATCGTTTTGAACCCTACCGTCCCGGTGTCTATGTGCTGACAGAGTCGTTGGATCACCTTGAAATGCTGCTTGGTATGGGTGTGGATACCGTGCAATGGCGAATTAAAGCGCCGGGGCCTGATTACAAGGATCAGACTCGGCGGGCGCTGGCAATGTGTCGCAGCCAGGGGGTCAGTTTCTGGCTCAACGACGACTGGCCGTTAGCGCTTGAGCTGAAGCCAGATGGTGTGCATCTGGGTCAGGAAGATCTGGTCAGTGCGGATATCGACGCTCTTCACGCCGCAGGCGTCGCGTTAGGTATCAGTACTCACACCGAGTGGGAAATTGCCCGGGCACGCGCCCAAAAGCCGAGTTATATCGCCTTTGGCCCAGTGTTTACGCCACTGTCCAAGCGCCTGCGCTATCAGCCTCTCGGTATCGATTGTCTGACCGCCTGGAGTAAGCGGTATCATACTTGGCCTCAGACCTGTATCGGCGGCATTGTTCCCGAAAACGCCCGCCTTGTTGCAGAGTCGGGTGTGGGTTCTCTGGCCGTAGTGACATGCATCGCCGGAAGCCCAGCTGACGAGCCTCTCATACGCAGTAACATCGCCGACCTTCGCGCAGCCCTTGAAATGTTTTCGCCAGCCCCAAAATAGGTCATCAGTACATAGTCGATGGCCAGTCAGCAATGGGTGGCTGGCCATCGGTGATCACAGTAAAAGGGCTGACACGTCTGAAAGGAGAGATGAATGACTGCCGCAAGTAAAGAAACACTGGGATTTAAGACAGAGGTTAAGCAGCTTCTGCACCTGATGATTCACTCTTTGTACTCCAACAAAGAAATTTTCCTGCGTGAGCTGGTATCCAACGCATCGGATGCCTGTGACAAGTTGCGTTTCCAGGCGTTAACAAACAATGACCTGTACGAATCAGAGTCAGACCTGAAAGTCGACATCACGTTTGATAAAGACGCGAAAACCCTGACCATTGCCGATAATGGTATCGGTATGACCCGTGATGATGTTGTGAATCATCTGGGTACCATCGCCAAATCAGGGACTGCTGAATTTCTGAGCCAACTGAGCGGCGATCAGCAGAAAGACTCGCAATTAATTGGTCAGTTCGGTGTGGGTTTCTACTCGGCCTTTATTGTTGCTGACAAGGTGATCGTTGAAACTCGTCGTGCCGGTGAGAGCGCAGAGCAGGGCACGCGTTGGGAATCCGAAGGCGAGGGCGAATTCAGCCTTGAGCAGATCGAGAAAACTGGCCGCGGTACAAGCATCACCCTGCATCTGAAAGAGGGCGAGGAAGAGTTTGCTGACAGCTTCCGCCTGCAGAACCTGATCAAGAAATATTCGGATCACATTGCGATCCCTGTATTTGTACAGCAGGACAGCAATGATGACGACGGCGAAGGTGAAGATGCCTCCGCTCCAGAAGCTGTGAACCAGGCGCAGGCGATGTGGACCCGCGCTAAGAGCGACATCAGCGACGAAGATTATAAAGAGTTTTATAAGCACGTTTCCCACGACTGGAACGAACCACTGACATGGATGCATAACACGGTCGAAGGCAAGCTGAACTACACCAGCCTGCTGTATATTCCGGCGCAGGCGCCGTTCGATATGTGGAACCGCGAAGCCAGCCGTGGCGTTAAACTGTACGTTCAGCGCGTCTTTATTATGGATGACGCCGAGCAGTTCCTGCCCGCGTATCTCCGCTTTGTTAAAGGTGTTCTGGACTCCAACGACCTGTCTCTGAACGTCTCTCGTGAAATCCTGCAGCAGGATAAGCAAGTCGATAGCCTGCGTTCAGCACTGGTGAAGCGAGTGCTGGATACACTCGAAAAAATGTCGAAAAAAGACGCTGAGAAGTACCAGACCTTCTGGAATCAGTTCGGTGAAGTTCTGAAAGAAGGCCCAGCTGAAGATTTCGCCAACCGTGAAAAAGTGGCAGGTCTTTTCCGCTTCGCGACTACTCAGAGCGAAGGCACGGAGCAGACCGTTTCTCTTGCTGACTACATTGCTCGCATGCGCGAAGGTCAGAAGAAAATTTACTACATCACTGGCGAAAATCACGACGCTGTTGCAGCCAGCCCGCACCTCGAATACTTCCGTAAAAAAGGTATTGAGGTACTGCTGCTGACAGATCGCGTTGATGAGTGGATGGTCGGCCACCTGAGTGACTTTGATGGCAAAGCATTCCAGGATGTTACCAAGGGCGAGCTGGATCTTGATGAGCTGGCTGACGAGTCCGAAAAGGAAGAGCAGAAGCAACTCGAAGAGTCGCACAAAGCACTCATTGAGCGTCTGGAAGCAGCGCTGAAAGACGACGTTAAAGAAGTCCGTGTCAGCTCGCGCTTGTCAGATTCTCCCGCATGCCTCGTGGTTGGCCAGTACGACATGGGTGGTCATATGCGTCGCCTGATGGAAGCTGCTGGTCAGAAGGTGCCAGAGCCTGAAGTTGCACTCGAAGTGAACCCGTCACATCCATTGATTGAGCGCCTTGATCAGGAAGCGGACGAAGATCGCTTCGCCGAACTGGCACAGGTCATTCACGCGCAGGCCCAGCTTGCAGAGGGCAGTCAACTGAAGCAACCCGCTCAGTACGTTACCCGCCTGAACAAGCTGCTGCTTGATCTGATGAAGTAAGCCTTGCCTTAACAAAATGCTCATGCGCTTCTGGTGTGTGAGCATTTTTCCTGACACTCCCGTACACTCCTCAACACCTAGGTCACCATGCCTGTCTCTGGCGTACTTTTCCCAACGACAGACACGCTGGTATCATAGACCGATAAGAATTCTATTACTGAACATCTATTACTAAAAACAGGACGCCGTACCACGATGAACACACTTACGTTGGCCCGTCGCATTTCTCTGGCTGCTATAGCGTCAGTCGCTGCAATTTCTACTTCTGCGATGGCTGGGGGATCTTTAGATATCAGCCTGGCGGACACTACTGCTCGCGTTGGCTGGGATGCCACCCGCATGGATACCGGTATGCACCTGAACCTGGCGGCTCTGCACGAGAGTGACCAGGGCGACATCATCTCGGGGGGCGTTCATGTGGTGGATGTCCGTAATCCGAATTCAGACCTGTATATCGGTGTTGGCGCCAATGCTTACGGCATATTCACTGATGACAATGACGGAGCCGCCATTGGTGTAGGCGGCTTTGCCCGTTACAACTTCCCGTTCAACCGTAACTTTGGTGTGAGTGGTCATGTGTACTACGCGCCGCCGGTTGTGTCATTCAGTGACGTGAATAACTTTGTCGATGCAGATCTGCGTCTGCACTTTAATATTCTGCCGACGGCCCACCTTTACACAGGCTTCCGCATGACCTCGGTTTCTTTTGATGATCAGAGCGGTCGTCATAAGATCGGCGATGGTCTGCACCTCGGCCTGAAGCTGAACTTCTGATGAGTCAGTGGCTGAGCTTCACCAACCAGAAACTCTATCAGGCACGATTGCTGTTGGAGCAGGCGCGTCGCGAAACCGGTAACCCGGCACTTGCTGAAGGGCTTGAGACCTCAGGCCTGTACCTTATGCAGGATGCCTTTATTTCGTATCTGAATGAGCTGGCGACGCTTGCTACTTACCGCGGCGAAGTCAGTTCATTTTCAGATCTTCTGAACAAGACACCTCTGGTGACCGGTGAAATGACCGAGATTCGGATTCTGGCCGAGGACCCTTACTCATGGTTGAGTGCATTTCTGCGTGAGGCAGAAACGCGTTGGCGTCCGGGCCCGGCTGGAAACCCGCAGGCAGCGGGTGCGGTCAACGTCATTGCCGTTGCACAGAGCGATGACATACAGCCACAGTCCTGGTGGCAGCATCTGTCTGACCTGATCGATAGTCAGCGTGAGAATCGGCAGGAAAGCTGATTCTCCCAGTGACTCTCGTATAAAGCGTCACCCCCCTGTGTTATCATCCGCGCTCAGAAACGAAGAGGCACTTATGGCTGGTTTTTTCGAAATTGTAGAGTTATCCAATGGTGACATTGCCCTGCGTCGTGCCGACGAACAGGACAGCGATGCGCTGGTTCGTATCTGTTTCTCTGAAGATGCGAAAGCAAGTCTCCAGGAGCACCATATGGATGTGGCCAGAGTAATGCTCGAGGCTGGCGTGCGCCTCGTGGGCGATCTGTCTGGGATGGAAGTCGAGAGTGACGACTTTGAGGTGCCGCAGAGCAGTCAGCACCTGCATTGATTTGTCCCTGGCAGACAAATTCATAAAAAAATCCGGTATCGGGCAACTGATACCGGATTTTTTTTTGAATTTCAGTATCCTAACTAAAGCCCTGTTAACGGGTGTACTTGTGAAAATTGACTTCTGAGGATGAGAATGAAAAAGCTAGTAGCACTCTCGACTGTAGTACTTTCCGCTTCACTGATCACCGCGTGCAGCGATGAGCCAGAAAGTTCTGAACTCGTTCAGGCATACACTGAAGCCCGTGAGCAGACGCGCACCGCGCTCGAAGAAACAAAAGATGCCATTAAAGCGATGGAGAACAACCAGGACGCGCTGGAAAAAGCCCTTGAGCGACTGGATCGTGTTGTTGAGTTGCACGAAAAAGGTGCCGTTGTGCACGTTCCTGCCGCTACTACTGCTCAGTAATTCGGGCGGATCAACTACCAGCTCCGGCTGGTAGTGTCTTATTCTCCACGCACAATGAACAGGTGTGATCCGTTTTCTTCTGCGACACGGCGTAGCAGTTGACGGGTATCTGCCGCGAGTTCGCCTGACCACTCAACAATCAAATGGCTTTTACCTGATCTCAGCGCCTTGATACACAAGTCAAACTGAGTAGCGACTTGAGTATTCAGGTGAAGTACCGGAGAGTCGCTGATGCCCGCTTTTGCCAGCCATTGTTTGTTCAGATTCTGGCTTGGGCTCAGCCACATCAACCAACGTTTCTGGTCGCTGCACAGAGCCAGCACAGGCAACAGCTGGAAGGGTTGTAATGCACTGCCTTCAGACACAATGACTTCCGTCATACTGCCTTTAGGCACGCTTCTGACGGGTGCCGCAGAGCTGAGTGGTGCTGCTTCTGGACATACTTCGAAAGATAACTGACGCATAACAATCTCTCCTGTCGTGTACCGTTTACCTGTTACTCTGGTCGGTCGCGTTACTGGCGACGAATAACACCTACGTATTTACCTTCAATCGCAAATTCCTGCTCTTTCAGGTTGACCTCAATCGGGGCGTAATTTTCGTTCTCAGCAAACAGAGTTACCTGATTGCGGCTCTTGTGGTATCGCTTAACGGTTACTTCTTCACCGACGCGGGCAACCACGATGTCACCATTGCGTGCGGTCTCTGCTTTATGCACTGCGATGTAATCGCCATCCATGATGCCGATGTCGATCATGCTGTCGCCATGCACCTCGAGCAGGAAGTTCGCTTCCGGCTTAAAGAACGACGGCGGAATTTCGCAGTAATCTTCAATATGCTCCTGAGCCAGGATAGGTTCACCGGCTGCAACGCGACCGATTACCGGCAGCCCCGGAGAGTCTTCACCTACGATGCGAATGCCACGGCTGGCACCTGGCATCATCTCAATGGCACCTTTTCGTGCCAGTGCTTTCAGGTGTTCTTCTGCTGCATTCGGTGAGCGGAAGCCAAGTTCTGCGGCAATTTCTGCTCTCGTCGGCGGGTAGCCTGTTTCATCAATGGCTGAGCGAATCAGGTCAAGAACTTCCTGCTGGCGAGCCGTGAGCTTTTCCATGACATTTATCCAGTCTGTTGATTTATACAGTGTGTGTAAATATATACAGTACCTTTTACTGTGTAAATACCCAGTGCCGTCTAATTTTAGATCTGACGGAATTTTCCCCGAATTGCTGCAATTGTTGCGTGTTAAGTGTTTTAAACGTATGTTTGAAACACTTGTTAGTTGGATAAGGCACTATGGCGCAGAAAGATACCGCGCGCAGCATTCTCGATGCTGCAGAAGAGTTGTTTTCAGAACGGGGTTTCGCGGAGACTTCGTTGCGTAATATTACGACTAAGGCTGATGTGAATCTGGCTGCCGTGAATTATCACTTTGGCTCTAAAAAGTCTCTGATACAGGCTGTATTTGCCCGCTTTCTGACGCCCTTTGTCGCTGAACTCGATAAGGCGCTCAATACCTGCGATGCAGAGCAGGGCGAACAACCTGCTGACCTGATGTCTTTATTGCGGCTCTTATCTGACACCGCATTACGTTCGGGGGCAGACCGGCCTGAACGTCTGCGTATCTTTATGCGTTTATTGGGGCTTGCCTACAGTCAGGGTCAGGGCCATGTACGTCGTTTTCTGCGCGTGGAGTATGGTCATGTATTTCGCCGCTATTCGGATCTTCTTACCCGGGCGACGCCGGAGCTCTCCGACGAAGACCGCTTCTGGCGGGTTCATTTCATGCTGGGTGCGACTATGTTCACACTGAACGGGGTTGATTCTCTGACCGCGATGGCGGAGCATGATTTCGGTAAACCCACCGCCACGCCGGATGTTATCGATCAGTTGCTGCCGTTCCTCGCCAGCGGGCTGAAGTCACCTGCGGGTAACTAAGGAACGCGTCAGTAGATGTCAGATCTTCCGTTTATTGAGATCTCAGTCGAGGATCAACTCTTGCGGCTGACTGAGCGCGATGGCATTACTGAATATTCAGTGTCAACGGCATTGAATGGCATAGGTGAAGAAGAAGGCAGCGGCTGCACGCCGAGAGGCTGGCATCGTATCTGTGCTGTTATTGGCCGTGATCAGCCGGAAAACGCCGTATTCCGTGGGCGTCGTCCAACGGGTGAAATCTATTCTTCAGAGCTTTCCGAAGAGCATCCGGACCGGGACTGGATACTTTCCCGCATCCTCTGGTTACAGGGCCTGGAGAGTGGGCTCAACCGCTTTGGCAACGTCGACTCCCAGCGTCGTTTTATCTATATCCACGGCACACCGGATACTGAACCTATGGGGAAACCCTTGTCTCATGGTTGTATTCGCATGCGTAACAGCGATGTGATTGACCTTGCTGAACGGATTCAGGCCGGTACCCGGGTGTGGATTCAGGCGGCAAGTTTTCAGCGAATTTCCTGCATCAATTTGTGAGATGACGATGACCGAGTCTTCAGTTTCTTCCACTGATTCATACGCTGTGTCGGATGCGTTAGCACAGGCCGTCGGCGTGATTACCGATATTGAAGGAACGGCGTTGACGGATGAGGATCGTGATTTCTTAACTCAGCCTGAAATCGCCGGGCTTATTTTTTTCGCGCGCAATTACGAATCTCCTCAGCAGCTGAAAGCTCTGACAGGAGAATTAAACGCGTTGAGACCCGACCTCCTGCTCACCGTAGATCAGGAAGGTGGTCGTGTGCAGCGCTTTCGCTCCGGCTTTACGCTGTTTGAGCCGATGATGCGCTATGAAGCCATTTTTGTGGAATCACCTGAAAAAGCGCTTGAGCTCGCCCGTTTGGGTGGCCAACTTCTGGCTACTGAGTTAATCGCGCATGGTGTTGATCTGACGTTTGCCCCGGTTCTGGATATTGAGCGAGATCTTTCTCGGGTGATTGGTGATCGTGCCTTTGGTCACAGCGCAGACACGGTGACGTCATTGGCCAGAGCCTGGTGCGAAGGACTTTCTTCTGCGGGCATGATGTCCGTTGGTAAACACTTTCCGGGGCATGGTGCCGTTGAAGCGGACTCACATCTGGAGTTACCGGTCGACCCGCGCGATGCCGAAGCCTTAGAAGCCGAGTCGGTACCTTTTAAAACGCTGATCAGCGAAGGCGTGATACAGGGCATTATGCCTGCTCACGTCGTCTATCCTGCCATTGATGCAAACCATACCGCCGGTTTTTCTTCTGTCTGGTTGCAGGATATTCTGCGTAAGCAGCTCGGCTTCAGCGGCATCATTTTCAGCGATGACCTGTCCATGGAAGGCGCTGCCAGTGGCGGCGACTTTTATCAGCGGTCGATCGCTGCGGCTCAGGCGGGAGCCAACGCACTGGTGGTCTGCAATAACCGACAGGCCGCCAAAGATGTCGTCAGTGCCGTTGCCGATTTGTACCGTGCAGGCACTGGCGCTTTAAAGCTTGAATCACTAAAACCCGATAGCAAGGCTAATGCCCTTGATGAAAAGGGCATGGCCGAGGCCCGTAAAATACTGGTCTCGTATCAACTGATCAGAGACGACAACCTGTGAGTGCAACTTCTCGTAAAATCGCTGTTATTGGCGGCACCGGCTTAACCGAGCTTGATGGGCCGGAGATCAGCCAGACATTGGCTGTAACGACTGACCTTGGACAGCCGTCTTCACCGCTGTCAGTCGGGCGCTGGCGAGAGCAGGAGGTCGTGTTTCTTGCGCGGCATGGGCATCCTCACAAAGTCCCTCCTCATAAGATTAACTACCGCGCAAACCTGCTGGCATTAGAGGCACAGGGTGTTACTCATATCATTGCTGTGAATGCTGTGGGTGGCATTCACCCGGACATGGGTTCAGGCAAAATTGTGATTCCTCATCAGGTGGTTGATTACACCTGGGGCCGCGAAAGTACTTTTTTTGATGGTGAGTACCGTCCGCTTGAGCATATTGATCTCACGTATCCGTACGATGAGACGTTGCGCCAGGCGCTTGTTAAAGCGTCATCAGAATGTTCAGTCGACGCGCTTGATTTCGGGGTCTATGCGGCGACACAGGGGCCAAGATTAGAAACTATCGCTGAGATTAATCGTCTCGATAAAGACGGTTGTGATCTGGTCGGTATGACGGGCATGCCTGAAGCAGCCCTGGCGAGAGAGCTGGGTATTCCTTACGCGAGTATCTGTCTTGTCGTGAATCCGGCCGCCGGAAAGAGCGACGACCTGATTACCATGGATGAGATACGCGCCGTGATCGACTCAGGAATGAGTGAAGTCCGCGATATTATCGCAGCTTCATTATCCCTGATCTGAAGCTTCGCTCTCTGGGGCTTCTTCTGAGGCCTCTTCTGGCACCTCATAAGGCGTTACCTTGACGACCATACCTAGAAGGGGGTGATCAAGGTAGTGGACCTCACCGCTGCGCATGCGGCGGCTACGCTCGATTTTTGCTGCGCGCAGCGGAATCCATTCTGGCTCAGGTTCAGCCACAGGCTCATTGGTGATCCCTTGATCCGGGGGAAGGATCGTCATCTGACCTTCAACCCCGGGAAGGGCGTCTGAGTTACCTATGTTGTCAGATATGGTGTCAGAGGTGACGGCCATGGTCATGGCGCCTTCTTCGGTATTTTCAGTAGTCTCGCCAGACAGTGGTGCATCAGCCGGAATGGTGAAGATCAGCTGGTCTACTTCAAGATCCGGGCGGATATGAATGTAGCGGCTACGGTACAGGTTGAAGCTACCGCTGATATCGATGCGGAAGTTCTCTTCTTCGTAACTGGCGGTTACTTCGTGATCGTAGGCGTTGGCTGAATCCTGAAGTTCTTCGATCCAGGCCTGGTGCCACACGACTTTCATATCGCTGCGGTAGCCAAAGCGATTAACGGCGTTGGCGAATTCGAGGTCGTCGAGCAGCGTTACCGGAGGCGTGCTGTCAGTATCTTCTTCGGCGGAGTTCATCTCGTCTGAAGCGTCGCTGTTAAGCTCTGACGATTCTTCAGCGGATACCTGCAGAACACCTGGATTGGCGTCGCCCGCCATACCTTCCTCTGACTTCACAATGCCTGGCTCTGATTCGGCCATCGCTGAAGTGTCTTCTTCTAATGCCGCCGCAATTGCAGCTTCTTCCGCCTCTGCGCGCTCCTTAAGGAGTGGCCAGTGTTCCTCGCGGGCACTGTTTTCGTCCAGATAAGTGAACAGCATAACTTCGACACGATAATGTTCTGTCGCGTTTACAACGCTGGGCAGCATGCTCAGTGTCAGGCCCGCAGAGAGCAGGGCGGAAAGGGTCTTCACGAATTCGGGTCCTTCTGTAAATCTGTCAGAAGTTGATCAATAGTGCGGAAACGCTGGTCGAGTGTTTCCATGTTCGCGTAGAAACGCAGCGAGTTTCCGTCGTCCAGTTTATAGGCATCCGGTCGCGTCTGCACCAGCTTGATCAGAGTGAATGGATTTATCTCGGTATCACGGCTGAATTCAATTTTGCCCGTACTGTCGTTGGCATCGAGTCGGGCGATACCCAGCGGTTGCAGTTTGAATTTGAGTGACGCAATACGGAAAAGGTTCTTAACCTGTTCAGGTAACAGGCCGAAGCGGTCGATCATTTCTACCTGAAGCTCTTTCAGCTGGTGATCGTCTTTGGCGCTGGCAATGCGCTTGTAGAGCGTCAGGCGGCTGTTCACGTCTGGCAGGTAGTCATCCGGAATCAAGGCTGGAATATGCAGGTTTACATCGGCACCGTGCGTTGCGGCAAGGTCAACTGAAGGCTCTTTACCGGCGCGAATCGCATTAACGGCCTGCTCAAGCATTTCCATATAGAGGGTGAAACCAATCGTTTCAATCTGACCCGACTGTTCATCGCCTAACAGTTCACCAGCGCCACGAATCTCAAGGTCGTGCGTCGCAAGCATAAAGCCCGCTCCCAGGTCCTGGGAGGCACCGATAGCATCCAGACGCTTTTCTGCATCTTTGGTGAGCTGCTTCGGTGGTGGTGTCAGCAGATACGCATACGCCTGGTGATGCGAGCGACCGACGCGGCCCCGGAGCTGATGAAGCTGCGCCAGACCAAACTTATCAGCACGCTCAATAATGATGGTGTTTGCCGATGGGATATCGATACCTGTTTCGATGATGGTGGTACACACCAGCATGTTGAAGCGCTTGTGGTAGAAGTCGCTCATCACGCTTTCCAGTTCGCGCTCTGACATCTGTCCGTGGGCCACACCGATACGCGCCTCAGGAATGGCTTCGCTCAATTCACGCGCGGTCTTCTCAATGCTCTTCACTTCGTTGTGCAGGTAATACACCTGACCACCACGCAGAATTTCCCGCAGAACCGCTTCTTTGGTGACAGTATCGTCCTGCTGGCGGATAAAGGTTTTTACACTTAAGCGCTTGGCCGGTGGCGTCGCGATAATCGACAGATCCCGGATGCTCGCCATTGCCATATTCAGCGTTCGTGGAATCGGCGTGGCCGTTAAGGTGAGAATATCGACCTCTGCCCTTAAAGCTTTGATTTTCTCTTTCTGAGCGACACCAAACCGGTGTTCTTCGTCGATGATCAGCAGACCAAGATGGTCAAATTTCACGTCTTTCTGCAGCAGCTTGTGCGTGCCAACGACGATGTCTGTTTTGCCTTCCAGCATACGGTCCAATGCAGCCTGAGTTTCTTTTGCTGATTTGAAACGCGACAGCACATCGACTTTGACCGGCCACTCGGCAAAGCGGTCGGCAAAGTTCTGATAATGCTGTTGTGCGAGCAGGGTAGTCGGTACGAGTACGGCGACCTGTTTACCACTCTGAACGGCCATGAAAGCGGCGCGCATGGCAACTTCGGTTTTACCAAAGCCAACATCACCACACACCAGACGGTCCATTGGGCGCGGTGAGCACATATCACCAATCACAGCTTCGATGGCTGCTTGCTGATCCGGTGTTTCTTCGTAAGGGAAGCCTGCTGCAAAACGCTCGTAATCGGTATCTGGCTCATCAAAAGCAAAGCCTTTACGTGCCTGTCGGCGGGCGTAGATATCAAGCAATTCTGCGGCGGTGTCCCGAATTTTCTCAGCGGCTTTACGCTTCGCGGCTGACCACTTATCGGTGCCGAGTTTGTTCATTGGCGCGGTTTCTTCGGCGCCACCACCGTACCGGGAAATCAGGTGCAGGCTCGATACCGGTACGTAGAGCTTGTCGTTACCAGAGTATTCCAGCACAACGAACTCATTCACCTGGCCGCCTGCATCCAGTGTCTGAAGCCCCGTGTAGCGCCCGACACCATGATCGAGGTGAACCACCGGAGAGCCTTCCTTCAGCTCTGACAGGTCGCGGATCACCATATCGCTGTCAGTTTTCTGCTTCTGGCGACGGCGGGCCTGGCGGATACGCTGACCGAATAATTCGTTCTCAGTGATCAGGTGAATCTGTCGACCGCTATCGGTCATTGATGCACCGGCCTCCAGTGGGCCAGTCAGTATCAGAATGCGCTTCTCTGATACCAGGGCATCGGGCCAGCGCTCAAATTCATCCGGCAGGACTTTAATGCGTTGCAGTAACTCTTTCAGGGCCTCACGGCGACCGGCGGACTCAGCGCAGAAGAAGACCTGACCTTCGGCGTCTGACAGCCATGCTTGCAAGCGCTGTAGTGGTTGATCCAGTCGCGAATCGACGGTGAGATCAGGAAGAGGCTGAGTTTCAAACGCCACGGCACCCGCGCGTTCCGGAAGCTCTTTATCGTGCAATTGAACACGAGGGTAGTTGTTCAGCGCGCTGAATAACTCGTCGTGCGCCAGAAATAGCTGCGCAGGTGGCACGATAGGGCGCTGAATATCGTAGCGACGACTTTCATAGCGGGCCTCAACATCGTCACGGAAATGTTTGGCAGCGTCTTCGATCCCCGCATCATGGATGACCAGCGTATTGGCTGGCAGGTGTTCAAACAGGTTGCCGAGATCATCACTGAAGAACAGTGGCAGATAGTATTCAACACCTGCCGGAGCAATGCCCTGAGCAACATCGGTATACACACTACAGGCTTTCGGGTCCTGTTCGAAGAAGTCGAACCAGCGGGCCTTAAAGGTGCGGATGGCCGTGGTATCTAACGGGAACTCACGCGCTGGTAAAATCCTGACCCGCTCAATTTTATCCAGCGTGCGCTGGTTGTCTGGGTCGAAGGTACGTAGTGATTCAATTTCGTCGTCGAACAGCTCTATGCGGAACGGCAGTGGCTGCCCCATAGGAAAAATGTCGACGATTGAGCCGCGCACTGCGTATTCCCCGTGCTCATACACCGTATCAACGCAATGATAACCGGCGTTCTCAAGTTGACGTCGGGTGTTGTCGACATCAAAAGTACTGCCGATATCCAGAACAAAAGTCTGGCCCTGATAGAAACTTGCAGGTGGAAGTCGCTGCTGCAGGGTTGAAACCGGAATGATCAACACGCCCTTGCGGACATCATGCAGCTGACTCAGAGTCGCAATACGCTGGGAAATGATGTCCTGGTGGGGCGAGAAAATGTCGTACGCCAGAATCTCCCAGTCCGGGAAGTGCATGACCTCAAGATCAGGCGCGAAGTAGCGGATCTCTTCTTCGAGGCGCAGCGCCGAGCTGGTATCCGTGGTGACAACCAATGTCAGCCCCGTGTGTTCAGTCGCAGCACTGGCCAGTGCCATGGCCTGGGTAGAACCCGTCAGCTGGCCCCAGAAACGGCGTTCACCTGCACGTTGGGGGAGTTCAGGGTGTAAAGGGCTGGACATTCGCGCTCCTGAGCGGTGTGATCGATGCAAATAAGGCCGGCTAGTTTACCCAAAGCACCGGGCACTGTTAACCGAATGAAATCGCGACGGCACGGCGCCTGCGAAAGATTTGTCGGCGGCCTCGAAAATCGGCATAATACCGCCCCGATTTTTCCTCTTAAATTAACTTCTTTGTAAGGTGACCCCGTGAGCAAAGACCAGCGCGACGCCTGTTTACAGGACTGGATGGACCGTGAAGCCATCGCCGAGTCAATGATTCCTCTGATTGGTACCCTGTACCGCCAGAAAAGCATCGTTTCTTCTATCTACGGCCGTCCGGTCATTAATCGCTCAGTCATTGAGCTTCTGAAAGCGCACCGTTTTGTCCGTCACATGGAAAACGAAGAACTGTCAGTTCAGGATACCTATCCTCTGCTGCAGGCTCTGACCGAGATGGATGTTGCTCAGGCACACATCGACCTGGGTAAGCTGGCGGTTAAATATCGCACCGAAGGTAACGGCAAAGACGTTAAAGAATTCCTGGCTGAAGAACTGGCTAGCCTGAACGGCGAAGCGGGTGACAGCGAAAACCGTGACGTTGTCCTGTACGGTTTCGGTCGTATCGGTCGTCTGCTGGCTCGTATCCTGATCGAGAAAGAAGGTGGCGGTAACGGTCTGCGTCTGCGCGCGATCGTTGTTCGTCGTGGTAAAGGTGATGACCTGGTTAAGCGTGCATCACTGCTGCGTCGTGACTCTGTACATGGTACTTTCCGTGGTTCTATCAGCATCGACCACGAAAACGAAGCCATCATCGCGAACGGCACTTACATCAAAATCATCTACGCCAACAACCCGGCTGAGATTGATTACACCGAATTCGGTATCGAGAACGCTCTGGTTATCGATAACACTGGTGTATGGCGTGACGAAGCTGGCCTTGCTCAGCACCTTGAAGCAAAAGGCACCGCGCGCGTACTGCTGACTGCTCCAGGCAAAGGCGACCTGAAAAACATCGTTTACGGTATCAACAATAAAGACATCGATGCATCTGACAAGATCCTGTCTGCAGCATCATGTACTACCAACGCGATTACGCCTGTACTGAAAGTGATGAACGATCAGTACGGCATCGAGAACGGTCACGTTGAAACTGTTCACTCCTACACCAACGACCAGAACCTGATCGACAACTACCACAAAGGTGACCGTCGTGGCCGTTCTGCTCCGCTGAACATGGTAATCACTGAAACAGGCGCAGCGAGCGCAGTAGCGAAAGCACTGCCAGAACTGAAAGGTCTGCTGAGCGGTAACGCGATCCGTGTACCAACGCCAAACGTTTCTATGGCGATCCTGTCTCTGAACCTGAAGAAAGAAACCAGCGCTGAAGAAGTTAACGACTTCCTGCGTGATCAGGCTCTGCACTCAGCTGTACAGAAGCAGATTGATTGGGTTAACTCTCCAGAAGTTGTATCAACTGACTTCGTTGGCAACAGCCACGCGGGCATTGTTGATGCCAAAGCGACCATTGTTAACGGCAACCGTGTAAACCTTTACGTTTGGTACGATAACGAGTACGGCTACAGCCGTCAGGTGGTTCGTATCGCGCAGCAGGTATGCGGCGTTGAGTACCCGACTTACCCGTCTCGCGGTTAAGCCGGAACATAAAAAAGCCGTTGTCGTCTGACAGCGGCTTTTTTTTGTCTAGAATTTATACAAATCCAGTACAGACGTGGCCGGCATTATCCATTAGTGTGAGATTGACCTTAACGTCAGTGGATAAAAGTCAGTTGCGTCATTATACTTAGCGCGATTTTTTACTTGGGAAATGGGTAGTCTCCGCACAGGTCCGTGCGTGAATCTACGCTTTTTGGTACCCGATACCTCAAAGTGTACTTCTGTACGCCTGAGGAAGACAGAATCCAAACGTGATTAGGCGAGGCATATGATCAACATTAAAAAAGGTCTCGACTTACCAATCACCGGTAGCCCTGAACAGAAAATTTCGGACGGTCCTAAGGTTACTCAGGTAGCCGTAGTCGGTCCGGACTTCGTTGGTATGAAGCCAACGATGGCTGTTCAGGAAGGTGATCGAGTCAAGAAAGGCCAGGTGGTATTTACCGACAAGAAGACCGATGGCGTTCAGTACGTCGCTCCGGCCTCTGGTGTGGTAAAAGCCATCAATCGCGGCGAACGCCGTGTTCTCCTCTCCGTCGTTATCGAAATCGATGGCAACGACGAAGAAACCTTCGACAGTTATCCAGCTGACAAGCTTGCAACTCTGAGTGCAGGCGATATTGAGAAGAACCTCGTAGCATCCGGTCTCTGGACCACGCTGCGCACGCGTCCTTTCTCTAAGGTGCCAGAACTGGGTAGCCGCCCAGAGGCCATCTTTATCAATGCGATGGATACCAATCCTCTGGCTGCTGATCCTCAGGTTGTGATCAGTGCCGATGCGGAAGCCTACAAACAAGGCGTTACTATCATCAGTCGCCTCACTGATGGTAAAACCTACGTCTGTAAAGCACCGGGTGCGTCTGTACCAAGCGCGGGTGTTGAGCAGGCTGAAGAATTTGGTGGTCCGCACCCAGCGGGCCTGACGGGTACGCATGTTCACTTCCTGCATCCAGTGAGTGAAAGCCGTACCGTCTGGAGCATCGGCTATCAGGACGTTATCGCGATCGGTAAGTTGTTCACTACGGGTAAGCTGAGCACTGATTGTGTCGTTGCTCTGGCTGGTCCTCAGGTGAAGAACCCGCGCCTGGTTCGCACTCTGACCGGTGCATCCCTGGCTGAACTGACCAAAGGTGAGCTGAAAGACGGCGAGAACCGTATTATTTCTGGTTCTGTATTTGGTGGCCGCAACGCTGCTGGTGATCTTGCCTTCCTTGGCCGTTATCACACTCAGGTATCCGTGCTGGAAGAGGGCCGTGATCGCCCAATGCTGCACTACCTGCGTCCAGGTTTCGATCGCTTCTCAGCGATGCCTATCTACGTCACCAAACTGATGAAGAAAATGTTCGACTTCACCACGACCACTAATGGCTCTGAGCGAGCTATGGTGCCGATCGGTACGTACGAACGTATTATGCCACTTGATGTTCTGCCGACTCAGCTGCTGCGTGCGCTGATCGTCGAAGACATGGAGAGTGCCATTGCTCTGGGTGCACTGGAGCTGGATGAAGAGGACCTCGCGCTGTGCAGCTTCGTCTGCCCGGGTAAGTACGAATACGGTCCAATTCTGCGTAAGAATCTCACCAGAATCGAAGCGGAGGGTTAACCATGGGTTTACGTAGTATTCTCGACAATCTCGAACCTCACTTTGTTAAAGGTGGTAAGTTCGAAAAGATGTATCCGCTGTACGAGGCAATCGACACAGGTCTGTATTCGCCTCCAAGCGTGACAAATAACACAGCGCATGTACGTGACGGCATCGACCTGAAACGCATCATGATTACCGTATGGATGTGTACCTTCCCGGCCATGTTCTTCGGTATGTACAACATTGGTCTGCAGGCGAACGATGCCATTGCAGCGGGTGCGGGAACGCCGCTTGAAGGCTGGCGTGAAATGCTCATCGCAATGCTTGGCGGTGGTGCCCATGACGCTTCCAGCCTCTGGGATAATATGGTCTTCGGTGCGGCTTACTTCCTGCCGGTTTATGCCGTTACCTTTATCGTGGGTGGCTTCTGGGAAGTCCTGTTCGCGACTATCCGCAAACACGAAGTGAACGAGGGGTTCTTTGTAACTTCGGTGCTGTTTGCTCTGACCTTACCGCCAACGATTCCGCTTTGGCAGGTTGCTCTGGGTATTTCCTTCGGTGTTGTGATCGGTAAAGAGATCTTCGGTGGTACAGGTAAAAACTTCCTGAACCCAGCACTGACGGGTCGCGCCTTCCTGTTCTTTGCTTACCCAGCCAATATGTCGGGTAACGCAGTATGGACTGCGGCAGACGGCTACACAGGTGCAACGGCACTGGGTCTGGCTGCTGAAGGCGGCGTTGAGAAAGTGGTTGAATCCGGTATTACCTGGATGGACGCCTTCCTTGGTTTTGTACCAGGGTCTATGGGTGAAGTAAGCACGCTGGCCATCATGATCGGCGGTGCAGTACTTCTGGTGATGAATATTGCTGCATGGCGAATCGTTGCCGGTGTCATGATCGGTATGGTTGCGATGACCCTGCTGCTGAATGCCGTAGGTTCTGATACCAACCCACTGTTTGCAATGCCTTGGTACTGGCACCTGGTTGTAGGTGGTTTCGCGTTCGGTATGTTCTTTATGGCAACAGACCCGGTATCCGCTTCAATGACCAACAAAGGTAAGTGGTTCTTCGGTGCACTGATTGGTGTGATGGTGGTGATGATCCGTGTGATCAACCCAGCGTACCCAGAGGGCATGATGCTGGCGATTCTGTTCGCTAACCTGTTCTCACCACTGATTGACCATTTCGTGGTTCAGGCAAACGTTAAACGGAGGGTGGCACGTGTCAGCTAATAACGACAGCATCCAGAAGACACTCATCGTTGCAGTTCTGCTGTGTCTGGTGTGTGCAATCATTGTTGCAGGTGCGGCGGTTTCACTGAAACCTCTGCAGGTTGCGAACAAAGTTGAAGACAAAAAGAAAAACGTTCTGGCAGCTGCAGGTATGTTGCAGCCAGGCGTGAGCGTTGAAGAGCAGTTCAAGAAAATCACGACCCGTATCGTGAATCTTGAAGAAGGTCGTTTTGCGACGGAAGCCGAGCTGGCTGAAATCAAGGCCGCCGGTCTTGATCCGCAGAAGTACGATCAGCGTAAAGCCTCTAAAACGCCTGAATTGTCCAAGCCTCTGTCTGGTGATGAAGATCCGGCCAGCATTAAGCGCATGGAAAAGTACGCTGAAATCTACATGATCGAAAACAACGGTGAAATCGAGAAGATCATCCTTCCGATTCACGGCTACGGTCTGTGGTCGACGCTGTACGGCTTTATCGCACTGAAAGGCGACATGGATACCATCGTTGGTCTGGGTTTCTACTCTCACGCAGAAACACCAGGACTGGGTGGTGAAGTCGACAACCCATCGTGGAAAGCGATCTGGGAAGGTAAAGAGGTTTACGACGATAGCGGCGACGTTGCTATCAAAGTTGTGAAGGGACCTGCGGAGCCGGGTAACCCATATCAGGTCGATGGACTCTCTGGTGCTACTCTGACAAGCCGTGGTGTAAGCAGCCTCGTGCGTTTCTGGGTGGGCGACCGTGCTTTCGGCAGTCTGCTAACCAAACTGAAAGAACAGGGAGCCTGAGATGTCACAGATTAAAACTGTTCTGACTGAACCGCTCTTCAGTAAGAACCCGATTGCTGTACAGATCCTTGGTGTCTGTTCTGCACTGGCGGTAACCACAAGTCTGCAGGTGACACTGGTAATGTGTCTGGCACTGACTTCGGTAACCGCGTTGTCTAACACGGGTATCGCACTGATCCGGAATCACATTCCGAACAACATCCGTATTATCGTACAGATGACCATCATTGCCTCGCTGGTAATCGTGGTAGACCAGGTACTGAAAGCCTTCGCTTATGAAATCAGTAAGCAGCTGTCGGTATTCGTTGGTCTGATCATCACCAACTGTATCGTAATGGGTCGCGCAGAAGCCTTCGCTATGAAAAATGGCCCGGTTCTGAGCTTCTTCGACGGTATTGGTAACGGCCTTGGTTACTCGGTTGTACTGATTACGGTTGCGGTGATTCGTGAGCTCTTTGGTGCGGGTAAGCTGCTGGGCTTCGAGATTCTGCCTCTGGTCACCGACGGTGGCTGGTATCAGTCTAACGGTCTGCTGCTGCTGCCACCTTCAGCCTTCTTCATCATCGGTGGTTTCATCTGGGTACTGCGTACCTGGAAGAAAGATCAGGTGGAAGAATCTGAATTCAAAATCCTGCCAAACACTGAACACAGCGGAGGTCACTGATGGAACACTATATCAGCCTGCTGGTTAAGGCAGTCTTTGTTGAAAACATGGCGTTGGCCTTCTTCCTGGGGATGTGTACCTTCCTCGCGATCTCGAAGAAGATTCAGACGTCTCTCGGTCTCGGTATCGCGGTTGTTGTTGTACTCGCGATTACAGTACCTGTTAACAACCTGATCTATACCTACCTTCTGAAAGAAGGTGCGCTGGCATGGGCCGGTGAAGAGTTTGCTCAGGTCGACCTCAGCTTCCTGGGTCTGCTGACCTACATCGGCGTTATCGCGGCGATGGTTCAGATCCTTGAGATGGTGCTCGATAAGTACTTCCCATCACTGTACAACGCCCTGGGTGTATTCCTGCCGCTGATTACGGTGAACTGTGCGATTCTCGGTGCCTCTTTGTTCATGGTTGAGCGTGACTACAGCTTTGGTGAATCAACGGTCTACGGTGTAGGCGCAGGTGTCGGTTGGGCACTGGCGATTACTGCACTGGCAGGTATCCGTGAGAAGCTGAAGTACAGCGACGTACCGGCAGGCCTTGAAGGTCTGGGTATTACCTTTATGACGGTTGGCCTGATGTCTCTTGGCTTCATGTCATTCTCTGGCGTATCACTGTAAGGAGTCGGTTGTGGATATAGAAATCATACTCGGCGTTGTGATGTTCACCGTGATTGTACTGTCACTGGTGTTCATCATCCTGGGTGCTCGCAGCAAGCTGGTTAACTCCGGTAAGGTAAAAATTCTGGTGAACGGTGAGCGTACCGTTGAAACAGAAGCCGGTGGCAAGCTGCTGAACACACTGGCAGCCAATAATATCTTCCTGTCATCAGCCTGTGGCGGTGGCGGTACCTGTGCGCAGTGTAAGTGCATCGTGAAATCTGGTGGTGGCGAAATGCTGCCTACAGAAGCGTCGCACTTTACCAAGGGTGAAGCCCGTGAAGGCTGGCGTCTGTCTTGTCAGGCACCAGTTAAGCAGGATATGGAAGTGGAAGTGCCTGAAGAGGTCTTCGGTGTTAAGAAGTGGGAAACCACGGTTGTATCTAACCCGAACATGGCGACCTTCATTAAAGAGCTGACTCTGGCACTGCCTGAAGGCGAAAACGTTGACTTCCGTGCTGGTGGTTACGTTCAGCTGGAGTGCCCTCCGTACGAGATCAACTTCTCTGACTTCGACATCGAAGAAGAGTACCGCGGCGATTGGGAGCGTTTCGGCTTCTTCGATCTGAAAGCGGTCAACAAAGAAGACACCATCCGTGCTTACTCGATGGCGAACTATCCGGAAGAGAAGGGCGTTGTTAAGTTCAACATCCGTATTGCTACGCCGCCTCCGGGCAGCAAAGGCATTAACCCGGGCATCATGTCGTCTTACGTCTTCAACCTGAAGCCAGGCGACAAAGTGACGGTATACGGTCCATTCGGTGAATTCTTCGCGAAAGATACTGACGCTGAAATGGTGTTCGTGGGCGGTGGTGCTGGTATGGCTCCAATGCGTTCACACATCTTCGATCAGCTGAAGCGTCTGAACTCTAAGCGTAAGATCAGCTTCTGGTACGGTGCACGCTCGCTGCGTGAACTCTTCTATCAGGATGAATACGATCAGCTTGCAGAAGAAAACGACAACTTCGAATGGCATGTTGCTATGTCTGACCCTCAGCCAGAAGATAACTGGGAAGGTCTGACCGGCTTCATCCATAACGTACTGTATGAAGAGTACCTGAAGGATCACCCGGCACCGGAAGATTGCGAGTTCTACATGTGTGGGCCGCCAATCATGAACCAGTCGGTGATCAGCATGCTGGAAAACATGGGTGTTGAACCCGAGAACATCATGCTTGATGACTTCGGTGGCTGATTACCAGTTGCCGTAAAGAGAACCGCGCTTCGGCGCGGTTTTTTTATGTCCGCAAATGGCACTGTTGTTGTGCATTCGGGCCTTGAACTGTTGATTAAATGGAAAGAGTTATTTGAACTGGGCCAATCTGACGCCATATTTACACTAAACAATGACTTAACACCGGATTCAGGACATCCATAACTGACTAATTCCGGTATCATGTCGCAACAGTGTAATGCTCCATCGCTACACTGCGTAGAGTAACTGACGTAAACCAACTGAGTTGTCTATGAGTAAATCAGTACAGAAAGAAAAAGCCCCCATTAACTGGACGGCGACCATCATGTTCATCGTGACGACAGGCGTTGCCGTCACACTCGTACCTTGGTACGGCATGACCTATGGCTACGAAACTTCAACCTGGGTCTCCTACCTGGTGCTGACCTGGATTACCGGCATGGCGATTACTGGCGGTTACCACCGTCTTTGGTCTCATAATGCTTATGATGCCCACCCGATTCTGCGTGTCTGGTACGCGCTGTGGGGTGCGGCAGCGCTCGAGAACACCATCCTCGACTGGTGTTCTGGCCACCGTGTACACCACCGTCACTGTGACGACGTGGATAAAGACCCGTACTCTGCGAAGCGCGGTTTGTGGTTCTCTCACATGGGTTGGATGATCCGCGAATACCCAAGTGGTCGCGTAGATTTCGCTAACGTGAAGAACCTGATGAAAGATCCAATCGTTATGTGGCAGTACAAGTACTATGTGCCTATCGTTTTTGCGATGAACATTGGTGTACCGCTGGCACTGGGGCTGATCTTCGGTGATGTATGGGGCATGCTGCTTCTGGCGGGCTTCCTGCGCATCGTGACGACTCACCACGTAACCTTTTTCATCAACTCGATAGCTCACAAGTGGGGCTCTCAGCCATACACGGATGAAAACACAGCGCGTGACAATGCATTCTTTGCATTCCTGACGCACGGTGAGGGTTATCACAACTATCACCACATCTTCCAGACTGACTACCGTAACGGTATCCGCTGGTTCCACTGGGACCCAACCAAGTGGTTCATCAAAGGTTGCTCATACGTTGGTCTGACCAGCAATCTGCGCACGGTTCCGGATTTCAAAATCCGTCGTGCCATGGTGAAGATGCAATTCAAACGCGCTCAGGAGAAGCTTGCGAAAGCTGAGAACTCTGAGAAGTGGACTGAACTGCTCGAGAAAGAATACGAGAAGTACCACGCTATGCTGAATGAATGGGCAGAAGCACAGAGCGAAAAAATCGATGAGACGCGCAAGCAGCTCAAAGAGAAGTGGGAAAAGAACGCGATTCGTCAGCAGTACCACGAGCTTGAAGAGCAACTGCACGAACAGAGCCAGCGTATTAAGTCTCTGATGGCTGAATATAAGGCATCTGTCGCTTGATGCGGATCAGATTCTGAGTAACTCAAAAAACCGCGCCTCGGCGCGGTTTTTTTATTGCCGTTAAATTGTACCTGAATACAGGTTTCTGTATTTCGTTTGCAAAGTATCAGTAGGGAAGACGTGCGATTCCAGAATCGTTAGACTTGCGTCTATCAAATTGTGGAAGGGCAGATCATGGCAAACATCGTAATTACTGGGGCGAACCGGGGAATTGGACTGGCATTGGCGAAGCTTTACGAAGCGCGCGGTGACTCAGTTACAGCGGTTTGTCGCGAAACCAACGACGAGATCGAAGAGATCGCCGATCAGGTGCTGTCAGACATCGATATTACGAATGAAGAACAACTACCAGGCATTGCCATGGTGCTGGACCGGATTCTTGATGATCCCATCGACGTACTGATCAACAACGCAGGCTTATTCACTAACGAGACTCTGCACGATCTCGACAGTGATCGCATTCGCGCACAGTTCGAAGTGAATGCCATTGCTCCATTAATGGTGACCCGTGAGCTTCTGCCGTTAATGGCTGAGGGTACTAAGATTGCGAATATCACCAGCCGTATGGGTTCAATCGAGGACAATACCTCAGGCGCGTACTACGGCTATCGTGCTTCAAAAGCGGCGGTCAATGCTATCGGTAAAAGCCTCGCGAATGATCTGAAAGAGCACGGCGTAATGGTCGCTCAGATTCATCCGGGCTTCGTGCAGACGCGCATGGTTGGGTTTAACGGCGATATCTCGCCAGAGCAGGCCGCAGAAGGTATCGCTGCGCGCATTGACGACCTGACCCTCGAAACAACAGGTGGCTTCTGGCACTCTAATGGCCAGCCGTTACCTTGGTAAGTCACCTTCAGGGATTCAAATAAGGATTCACTATGAAACCGCGTATTTTAAAAAAACACCACAGCCGTTACCTTGCTGAGTTTCTGGTTGAGTGCAGCCAGAACCCTGAGTGGACGAAAAAACTTCAGGGATTAAACGAAGAAAACAAACTCGATACGGCCGTTGAAGGGTTACCGAAAGAATTTCTTGAAGACTTTCCGGAAGCCGAGCAATACAACCTGGCCTACAGTGTTGAGCGAGTCGACCTGAGTGAAGTCCCTCGCGCGGCTTCCTGCTGGTGGCCGGTCGACGAAGAAACGCATTACTACGTTGCGTACCCAACGGCGTTTCCTGAAGCGAAGCTGTATCTGGCCATCGACTTTGATGATCATTCAGACTGCTGTCATTAATTGATATCCCTAAGGAAGCTGCATGACACCCGATGAATTGCACGAGCGTTTGCGTGCACAGAGAGATCTGTTTAACGAAGAGCACTCGACGCGCCTTCACCGCGCAATCAGCTGGTGGCGTGCAGCCCAGGACCAGCAGGGCAATGCAGACCTGCAATTCATCACTGCGTGGATTTCTCTCAGTGCCTGTTGCCTGACGGACGAAAGCCAGCCGGGTAACAGCAGCTTCCTGAAACTGATCGAACAGTTGGTCTCCCTCGACAAAGAACAAGCCATCTACGAAATGCTCTGGCACCAGTACTCTGGTTCAGTAAAAGCCTTGCTCAAAAACCAGTTTGTGTATGGCCCGTTCTGGGAAGCACAGCGTCAGGTTGCGGTGAATCCAACCGCAGAAAGCGATTGGAAAGAGCGCTTTGAACGCTCATCGGTCGAAGCATTGAACTGTCTTAGCCGAAAGAAGGTCCCTGAGTTGCTGGCACTGACGCTTGAGCGTCTCAGTGTACTGCAGGAGCAGGTGATTGGCGGTGGCGCGACCTTCAACAGTCGTGTGAACCGTGAGCAGGTCGAAACCGGCTCAAGTCTGCTGATGACACTTTTGCCTGTCGTTCTGAACATCATGCTTGAGCACCCGCATGAAGACTGGGGTACGTTGGCATTTCCTGTAGTTTCCAATTAGTCTCTCATTAGATTCCAGACAGTTTCAGGCTGAAAGCACTGAACCTGTTGCTCATTTCTTAGTCATAACGATTACCTTGTTGGGTATTCTCCCACTAAGGAGAGGTTATGAAACATAGAAACAGTGAGGAACATCGTATCGAACAACGTCTGCGCAGAATCGAAACACAACTTCAGGATATTCTGATGGCACTTGATCACCAATCGTCCGAGCGTCCTGGTGACGATGATCAGAGTCTGCTTGATAGTGCCCTGCGTGAACTCCAGAGCAACCGAGATGATATTGCTCTGAGACTTTTTGCCATGGAAGCGGCGAATGATCCTGAGCATGGACCGGAATCAGACCCAGAGCACGACATATAGAAAACTCTGGGCCTCTGGCGTAATTCTTACGCCGCTTTTTCGTCGGCGGACTCCGCCGGCGTGATGTCTTCAAACGTCATATTGGCGTTCTTCTGAAGGCGCTCCATAAAGACTTCACCAAACAGAGAACCCGGCGTCCAGAAGCCACCTTTGCCCCAGCGTTTTTTACCACGGTTGTGGTAGTCGAGTGCCAGGCAAACAGCCGCTTCGCCCAGCATTTTGCCGGTGAAGCCGTAGCCCGGATCTTTGTCGCCGGTCACTTTGGTAGCAATCACGGGTTCTTTGCCGTGCTTGTAATCTTTATCGTAGCCGTAGAAACGGATATCAAAGTAACCGCTTTCCTGCTCTTTAGGAGATGGTCCCTGGCCTGGTTTAGGCAGAACGAATTTTTCCAGTAAAGCACGGGTTGGCTTGATGGCGGCACCCACGATAAAAGCACCCAGTCCGAGTGTCATGGCTTTGGCCATGCGACGACCTTTCGCGCCTTTGCCTGTCAGCATGCCCTCGTTATAAAGGAAGCGCTCACCGTATTCTTTTTCGAGTAACGCATTGGTGCGATGAACCACTCGGGTGTTAATCGCCGCCATAATGAAAGGCATACCCCAGGCATTCGAAGCACGATCAAAGAAGGCACCTTTAATATCGGGCTGTTTCGCGCGGAAACCATGATCCGGCGGACAGAGGGAGTAGGGGTTAGCGAGTTCTTTTTTCAGTGATGGGTTTGCCATTACCTCTTTCGTCAGTTGCAGCATACTTGCGATGGTACCGCCTGACATTCCGCCTTTGGCCGCCTTAACACGCATCTCGACTTTGCTGACGGTGTGGCCGACTTTTTCTTTAGCCAGCTCTTGCAGGTGGCGCACGCCCATATCTGATGGAATGGAATCAAAACCACAGCAGTGAACGATACGTGCGCCGGTTTCTACCGCCTGCGACTCGTATTTATCCAGCATACGTTTAATCCACTGTGGTTCACCGGTGAGGTCGCAGTAGTCAATGCCGGCGTCAACACAGGCTTTTACCAGTGGTTCACCATACAGAGCGTAGGGGCCCACAGTAGATACAACCACGCGGGTTGAATCGCATAGCTCGGCCAGGCTGGCTGCGTCGGCAGCGTCGGCAATGATGTATTCAACGTCTCCGGCATCGTCACCGAGAATCGGCGCCAGTGTGCCGCGTACCTGCTGAAGCTTGCGCTCAGAACGGCCAGCAATTGCCCATTTCAGATCTTTGTTCCAGCCGTATTGCGCAGCGATGTAGCGGGTGAGAATTCCACCCACAAACGAAGTGGCACCAAAAATAATGACGTCATACTTACCGCGTGGCATGTATCGCTCCTTAAGCTCAGTCAAAAGAGGGGTTGAGAAAGATGAGATAACACTAGCAGCCTTTTAGTTACTTGAAAAAGGGGCAATCCGGCCGTTTGGCAGAGGTAAAGTTTGCATATACGGAAAAACATATATATGGTTTGGCGTATGTATTGGCTGGCAACTTCTGGTAAAGGCTACGAGTCGAAATAGAAGGCTTAAAAACAATGACACCCGTTGAACTCATGAAACTGCTCGCCGATGAAACACGGCTGACCTCAGTGATTGCAATGAAATCAGGGCCAAGGTGCGTCTGTGACCTGATGGAGATACTGCAACTCAGCCAACCCAAAGTATCCCGGCATCTGGCGATTTTACGCGAAGCCGGTCTGGTCGAGACCGAGCGTCGCGGCCAGTGGGTTTACTACTCCTTAGTACCTCAGCTACCTGCGTGGGTAGATCAGACCATCAACGCGCTGGCACCTGTCGTCATCGAGTCCGTAATGGAATCCACCCCCGGAATAACGCTCACCCCTGGAGAACCGTCAGCGTGCTGCTGACGTCTGACTTATGAAAATACTTTTTATCTGTACCCACAACCGTTGTCGCAGCATCCTCGCTGAAGCACTGACGCGTCATATTTCTGAGGGCAGAATTGATGTCCGAAGCGCCGGTAGCCAGCCTGCAGGTGTCGTGTTTCCGGGCACATTGAAATACCTCGAAAGCCAGAATATTTCCACTGAAGGTCTTGTCAGCCAGAGCTGGGATGACCACGAAAGCTTTGCTCCTGATGTGGTGATCACCGTGTGTGACAGCGCAGCGGGCGAAACCTGTCCGGTCTGGTTTGGCAATGCAGCACGGGTACACTGGGGCTTACCTGATCCATCAAAACTACCAACAGAAGACATGCAGCAAGGCATGTTCAGAGAAGTAGGGGAGATGATGCAGCAGCGCCTGTCTCAACTGGCTTCTGCATCATTGAATGAGCTTACTGATAAAGAATCACTCGAAGCCGCGATCGGGCAGCTTCTCACACCGGAGCGTTTTTCCTGATGGGTATTTTCGAACGTTATCTTTCTGTCTGGGTCGGGCTTGCCATTATTGCAGGTATCGGTGCCGGTCTTTTTATGCCCGAGGTATTTCAGGTAGTAGCTGATGCTGAGGTTGCGAATGTTAACCTGCCGATTGCGGTACTCATCTGGTTGATGATTTATCCGATGATGATGCAAGTCGATTTTGCATCGATCAAAGACGTCACTAAACAGCCACAAGGTCTTGCGCTCACACTGGTGATTAACTGGCTGGTTAAACCATTTACCATGGCGGCACTGGGCTGGTTGTTCTTTCATCACATATTTGCGGATCTGGTGTCACCTGCCACCGCACAGGAATACATCGCAGGCATGATTCTGTTAGGCGTTGCGCCATGCACAGCCATGGTATTTGTCTGGAGCCACCTGACACGCGGCGATGCGAACTACACCCTGCTGCAGGTATCGGTGAACGACGTCATTATGATTTTTGCATTTGCACCGATTGCGGGTTTCCTGCTCGGCGTCTCCGATATTGAAGTCCCGTGGGAAACACTGCTGATCTCAGTCGCCTTGTATGTGGTATTACCATTAATCGCTGGCGTTATTACCCGTAAAGCGCTGGGCGCTGACGGTGTGGCACGCTTATCTGAAACCTTAAAGCCGCTGTCTATTATCGGTTTACTTGCGACCGTACTTATTCTGTTTGGCTTGCAGGCGCCGCGCATCGTTGAGAATCCTCTGGATATGCTGCTGATCGCCATTCCTCTGCTGATTCAGACCTACGGTATTTTCGCGATTACCTACTTTATTGCGATTCGCCTGAAGCTTAAGCATAACGTCGCTGCACCTGCCTGTATGATCGGCACCAGTAATTTCTTTGAGCTTGCGGTTGCGGTCGCTATTGCCTTATTCGGCCTGAATTCGGGTGCTGCACTGGCGACGGTTGTAGGTGTTCTGGTTGAAGTTCCTGTGATGCTCTCGCTGGTTGCTTTTGCTAATCGTACTAGGCATTGGTTTGAACCGTCCTGATATGACCAGAGCGCTTGCTGATGATGTCGGCTTAGGTGACCCGCAGGCGACATTGCGGGTATACCTTGCTAACCGACCGTCGCTCGAACCCTTCGCTTATCCGGGCGATGTCATGCCTCTGGCAGACGGTGACATTGCTCAGATCAATTCGCACGAAGGTAATCACTGGCGAAAAATTTTTAATGTCTTTGCCAAGTTTCTGTATGAACTGAAATTTAACGGTACCGAGGATTTCAGTTCCTGGCAGGATTACCGCGACTCCCTGATGCTCCAGCCGGGAAGCCAGGTTGCTCTCTGTTATGGGGCTCCTCGTTATGAAGCGCCAGGCAGTCAGATTATTCTGATGGGCAAGCAGTTCGCTGAAGAATGCGGATTTTTTAAAACGAATGGTGCAAAATGGCTCGACAGTAGATTTGCAATTAATGATGCCGGTGTGATTGTGTGCCCGTACTTTGATTACCGCCAGCTATCCGACGAACGTATTCGTTACCTGGTATCTCTGCTGTAGGGTTCAGAACCTACCTCAAGACAAGGGAGCACAGCTCAAATGGCAGGGTTTGCAGAAATAGGCATGTTGAATTTTATCAGCCTCGGCTGGTTAATCTTCTGCTGGTTTGGTTACGCTAAATTTGCTCACTATCGGGCTAAGCGTTCTGCGTCTTTGTCGTCGGTACTGCACGTGCATCGTATTAACTGGATGCGGCGCATGCTCAAGCGCGAGATACGTGTTGGGGATGCAGCGCTTCTGGCAAATATCGAGCGTAACGTAAACTTCTTTGCTTCATCATGCGTGCTGATCATTGCCGGTCTCCTTACCGCACTGACCGCAACCGATAAAATCAGCGCTATGCTCAGTACCGTCTCGTTTGTTGAAGGCGATTCACTGACCGAGCTTGAGTTTAAACTGGCAGTGCTGGTAGTCATCTTTATCTACGCCTACTTCACCTTTACCTGGTCAATGCGTCAGTTTGGTTTTGCCTCGGTTTTAGTGGGCGCTGCACCTATGCCTGACGACAATTCGGTGACTCCCGGTGATCGTCGCAGTATGGCGCTATACAGTGCAAAAGTGATTGATCAGGCCAGTCACAGTTACAACAACGGGCTGAGAGCCTTCTACTTTTCGATGGCCGCACTGAGCTGGTTTGTCTCTGAGTGGGTGTTTATGGGCACCGCAGCATTAATTACCGCTGTGCTGTATTCACGCGAGTTCCGTTCCAGCTCTCTGAAGGCGCTTAAGCAGGCTGAAAACGTGGGCGATAAAATCTTTACTGACGACAAAGAGCTTTATCGTCAGTAATCCTACCTGCTGCTTCAGCTTTGATTCTTTTTCCGCAACAGCTCAGCGTTACCACCAATCGCACTGGTGTTAACACTGACAGTACGTTCGCAGGCAAAACGTTTTACATAATCGGGCCCACCCGCTTTCGGGCCAGTGCCTGAGCGACCCAGGCCGCCAAAGGGCTGTACACCCACCACGGCGCCGATCTGATCGCGATTAATATATACGTTGCCTACGCGAGAGGTGCGCGCAATAAAGCCCGACACTTCAGGATTGCGGGAATGCACAGATAAGGTCAGACCGAATCCCGTGTTATTAATATCTTCAATAACTTTCGGCAGGTCAGTGTTCTGGTAACGGATGACATGTAAGATCGGCCCGAAGTGCTCGTCGTCCAGTTCTGAAATTGATCCAATCTCGTACGCAACGGGGGCTAAAAAGAAACCTTCTTCGGGAATGTTATCGACTTGAGCCAACAGCTCGCCATGACTTTTTAAATGGCGGATATGAGCAAGCATACTGTTCTTTGCTTGCATCGAAATCAGCGGGCCGACATCGGTGGATATATCGCCTGGATTTCCCACCACCAACTCATTCATAGCACCTTTTAATAAGCGGATAACTTCATCGGCAATATCGGCTTGCAGATACAAGGCTCGCAATGCTGAACAACGTTGCCCGGCACTGCCAAAGGCAGAACGTAGAACGTCTTTAACGACTTGCTCAGGCAGTGCGGTCGAGTCAACGATCATCGCATTCTGACCGCCGGTTTCGGCAATAAATGTCGCGATGGGGCCACGACGATGGGCGAGATCCATCGCGATTTTATGGGCTGTTTTATGAGAGCCTGTAAAGGCTACGCCAGCAATGCGAGCATCGTTGCAGAATACATCGCCCAGTATCGGGCCAGCCCCCGGTACACACTGCAGTAATTCTTGAGGTACGCCTGCAGCATAAGCGAGTTCAACAGCACGTGCGGCAATCAGGCTGGTGGCTTCAGCGGGTTTAGCGATGACGGCATTGCCAGCGGCGAGTGCGGCACTGATCTGACCAATAAATATCGCCAACGGGAAATTCCAGGGGCTGATGCAAAACCACACACCGCGACCTTCATAGTGCAATTGGTTTAATTCGCCGGTCGGGCCGGGTAGGGCTATTGGCTCGGCAAAACCTTCATCAACAAAGCCCGAATAATAGCGACAAAAATCGACGGCTTCGCGAATCTCATCCAGGGCGTCCTGCAGGGTTTTACCAGCCTCACGCACACATAACATGATCAACTCATGTCGGTGGGTTTCGAGTAAATCAGCCAGGGTCAGCAGCCAGGTTTTTCGTTGGGCGGCAAACGCAGGACGCGGTTCGTTGTTCCAATGAGTAAAGGCGCGTTGGGCAGTATCAATAATGGCGTACACATCGTCTGGGTGCGTCCATTGCACCAGACCCACTTTGTCGTGTGCAGAGAAGGGGCAGCCCACTACGATATCCGGCTGATAAGTGGTCAGACTGCTGATTCTCACCTGAGGGCGAGCTTGCCACTGGTGAGATTTCCAGCGCTCTAAACCTGCGAGTAATGAATCGGTTTCATCGCGGTTATTCAGGTTGAGCCCGGCCGAGTTTTGGCGCGGTGCAAGAATATTGGCCGGCGCGGGAATGTCCGCTGCGGGCGCAAAATGGTGCTCGCGGGCAAGCTCCAGCGGTGACTGTGCCAACGATTCAGGGTTGATTTCAGACTTCCATAAGTGATGCACAAACGAAGTGTTGGCGCCGTTTTCTAATAAGCGCCGCACCAGATAAGGCAGCAGTTCTTTGTGCTCACCGACCGGAGCATAAGTACGCACGTAGTCTTTGCGTTTGCTTTGCCAGGCGTCATACAAAGGCTCGCCCATGCCTTGCAGGCGTTGATACTCGCAGACGTCGCTCTTGTTCTCGCTGCTGTCTCCCGGCGACAGTGCATCCGCCATCGCTGATACGGCCATTAAGGTGTGTGCATTATGAGTGGCAAACTGCGGATAAATGCCCGTGCTCTTCAGCATAAAGGCGGCACAGGCCAGATAAGAAAGGTCCGTATGTTCCTTGCGGGTGAATACCGGGTAACCGGGTAAGCCACGTTGCTGCGCCAGTTTGATTTCGTTATCCCAGTAGGCACCTTTGACTAAGCGAACCGGGATCTTCACCGCGTGCTCTCGTGCTAACGCATCAAGCCAGCCCAGCACGGGCAGAGCACGCTTGCTGTAAGCCTGCACTGCGAGGCCAATTTGGCCCCAGTCAGCGCCTTCGCTACGCAGTACCTGTTCAAATAATTCCAACGAAAGAATCAGCCGATCAGCTTCTTCGGCATCAATGGTGACAGGCACCGAGAGTTCACGGGCTTCACGTACCAGAGTTGCGAGGCGATCATAGAGCCTGACCTTAACGTCTTCGCGTTGGGTATCTTCATAACGAGGATGCAGAGCAGAAAGCTTAATTGAAAGCGAGCAGGGGCTTTTAGATGCACTAGTGGTTTTATTAGAGTCTTCGTTCTGAAGTGCGATCTCTTTTAACGCCGCGCGATAGCTGGCCAGATACTTCTCGGCGTCGTCATCACAGAGCGCTGCCTCACCCAGCATATCGAACGAAAAGGCATTCAGCTCCGAGTGCGTACGTTCGGCATTGGTACGAGCACTGCTGATGTCTTCACCCAGCACAAACTGATTGCCCAGCATCTGCATGGCATATTGCAGCGCATTGCGGATCACAGGTTCGCCGGGGCGGGTAATCAAGCGACCGAGTGCGTTTTTTAACCGTGCCATGCGGCCACTGACCGACAAGCCACGCGTTGCCATATTCACCCAGTGGGATGGGCTATGGCTCAGGTGCTTCTCCCAATCCGCCTGAGAGATCTCCGCGCGGATAAAGGCATCACGTGATGACTTATCCGGGATGCGCAGCAAAGCCTCGGCGATAATCATCAGTGTCAGGCCTTCGTCGTTATCCAGGCTGTACTCCTGCATAAACTGATCAAACAACGACAGCTCATCGGTATGCTCGCGCAACTCAGTGATCAAGCGACAAGCCTCACGCGACGCATGGGCCAACAAAGGCTCAGACATCTGCTCGGCCATCGAACGCACGAACTGAGTCTCGTCGGTGCAACCGCCTGTGTAATACCCTGCACGAATCAACGCCATCCAGCCCGACGCTGGCACCGCCGCCATCTTGCCCGTGAGCATACGTTCTGCACTGAAGCTCTCAGCCATAAGCCACCTTAGTTATGTGTTCCTTTTATAAGTCTAGGGCCAGATGGCAGGGGCTGCATCCTAGCAGTTGGCAAAAACTAGTAATAAAGTGCTAGATCGGCAATAAGCGATGCGGACAATCTGAATGTAAAGAGATGGGGGGTATCCATACAGTATGAATTGGAGTTTTTGAGCAAAACTGGCACGCTTTACATTCGCGCTTGCGCGTTTTGTCAGACGGTAGTACGGTAAATATCAGGCGAATCAGATACTTACAAACTTGGTTTACAAGTTTATGTGCCCGCGGTTATAGAAATAACAGGCGTGCGCGTTTTTCTGGAAGGGAGATTTGAATTATGGAAGATTTTTCAATCAGTTCAAAGAGTTACCTGGGAAACCTCGAAAGAGTGTCCCAGGATAAATGCGCACGCACACTAACAAGCTGTTATGAGTTCACGTAAAAATGGAAATCGAAAATTTAACGAAACTATTGCCCATAGCCGCCGGCGTTTTTATTTTCATTGCTGTCTTCAAAATGGGGCGAGCAGTGAGAGCCATTTCGGATCAAACGGAATATAACAGGTTGCAAGGACACAAACTTAAATTTAAATCGGCTGAGTTCAACGGAATAAACTATGGGCTTTGCCTAGAGTTTCTGTTATCTGAAAACCATTTAGGTTTTCGCTGCACTTTACCTTCATTTAACTTCGTAGCAAAGTACAGTGACATGGCAGTTTCTCGCTCTAAAGCTCTAATTGGCTATAGGGTTTGCTACCAAGTGCCAGGCATCGGGGAAATAAAAGTAAGTCAGCGCTTGGCAAATAAAATAAGTCAGCTATCAGATGGTAAGCTTTCCTATGAACACACATAACAAGGCGGTGTTGTCGCCTTCGGCTGGGACGCGCTAACGCGCGCTGATCTGTAACCACTTTCATGGACAGTTTTTTCTGTTCATTAAAGAGGTGCAGT